>JBOIFB010000092.1:0-10378 GCA_050741415.1 Burkholderiales bacterium
CACCCCTGCCGCTGCGCGATCGACCAGGAACAGGCTGATGCCCTTAGCGTCGGCCGGCTTGCCCGAGCTGCGCGCCGAGACCACCAGCTTGTCGGCCAGCGGCGCGCCGAGCACGACGTGCTTCTCGCCGTCCAGCACCCACACCTTGCCCGTCTTCCTGGCGCTCGCGGCGACCTGCGCCAGGTCGTAGCGCGCGCCGCGCTCGGTCTGGGCGAACGCGAGCTTGAGCTTGCCCTCGATCAGCGCCGGCAGGATCGCTTTCTTCTGCGCCTCGCTGCCGCCGCGCGCGACGAACTGCGCGCCCAGCCCCACGGTCGGCAGGAACGGCTCGACCACCAGGCCCTCGCCGATCGCCTCCATCGCGCTCATGAGGTCGATCGCGCCGCCGCCGAATCCGCCCAGGTCCGCGCCGAAGGGGATGCCGAGCAGCCCCATCTCGGCGAACGTGCTCCACACCTTCGCGCTCGAGCCGTCCTTCGAGGCGACGATCTTCTTGCGCGCCTCGAAGTCGTAATCCTTGGCGATGAAGCGCCGGATCGAATCCGCCAGCAGCTGCTGCTCTTCGTTGTAGTCGAAATTCATGGCTACAACCCGAGCGTCATTTTCGAGATGATGTTGCGCTGGATCTCGTTCGAGCCGGCATAGATCGTGGTCTTTCGCATGTTGCAATAGCGCGGCGCAAGCGCCGCGGCGAAAGAATCGAAGCCGTCGCCGCCGTCGGAGGGCTTGAACGGCTGCGCGAGCGGCCCGACCGCATGCATCATCAGCTCGGAGAGCGCCTGCTGGATCTCGGTGCCCTTGATCTTGAGCATCGAGACGTCCGCGCCCGGCGGCTGACCGGTGCGGCGCATCTGGTCGAGGAACCTCAGGTTGGTGATCTCGAGCGCGCTGAGCTCGATCTCCACGCGCGAGAGCTTGTCGCGAAAGCGCACGTCCTCGATCAGCGGCCGGCCGCCCTTGGTCTGCTCGGCGGCGAATTCCTTGAGTTTCGCGAGCTCGCGCTTGGAGGCGCCGATCCTGCCCGTGTTCATGCGCTCGTGCCCGAGCAGGTACTTGGCCACGGTCCAGCCCTTGCTCTCCTCGAACACCAGGTTCTCCGCCGGCACCTTGACGTCGTCGAAGAACACCTCGTTCACCTCGTGCCCGCCGTCCATCAGGACGAGCGGACGCACCGTGACGCCGGGCGTCTTCATGTCGAACAGCAGAAACGAGATGCCCTCCTGGCGCTTGGCGGCGCCGCTGTCGGTGCGCACCAGGCAGAAAATCCAGTCGGCGTAGTGCGCGAGCGTGGTCCAGATCTTCTGCCCGTTGACCACGTAGTGATCGCCCTGGCGCACGGCCTTGGTCTTGAGCGAGGCGAGGTCGGAACCCGAGCCGGGCTCGGAGTAGCCCTGGCACCAGAAGTCCTCGCCGTTGTAGATGCGCGGCAGGAAGCGCTTCTTCTGCGCCTCGGTGCCGAACTTGAGCAGCACCGGCGCGCACATCGAAAGACCGAACGGGATCAGCGGCGGAGTGCCGGCGTAGCCGCACTCCTCCTCGAAGATGTAGCGCTCGACCAGGTTCCAGTCGGTGCCGCCCCATTCCTTCGGCCAGGAGGGCGCGACCCAGCCCTTTTTGGCGAGCAGGCGATGCCAGCGCAGCAGGTCGTCGCGCGTGAGGTGCTCGTACTCGGCCATCTTGCGCCGCAGGTCTTCGGGCAGGTTGGCGTTCAGCCAGCCCCGCACCTGGTCGCGAAAAGCCAGTTCTTCGGCAGAATAGCTCAGGTCCATGGCAGGCTCCTTGCAGCGGAGCTAGTCTAGCGCAGCGCTCAGACGACCGTCACCCCGCCATCGGCGACGATCACCTGGCCGGTGATGAACGACGCCGCCTCGGATGCCAGGAACACCGCGATGCCGCCGATTTCGTGCGGCTCGCCCAGGCGGCGCAAGGGGGTGAGCGCCTCGCGCTCCTTCCTGCGCTTTTCGTCCTCCCACAGCGCGCGCGCGAAATCGGTCTTGATCAGGCCCGGGGCAATCGCGTTGACGCGGACGTTCTTCGGGCCCCACTCGGCGGCGAGATTGCGCACCAGGTGGTGATCGGCGGCCTTCGAGATGCCGTAGGCCCCGATCACGGTGTTGGCCTTGAGGCCGCCGATCGAGCCGATCGTGATGAAGCTGCCGCCGCCGCGCTCGGCCATCCCGGGCAGGGTCATGTTCGCCAGCCACAGCACGCTTTTCACGTTGTTGACGAAGATCTTGTCGAAGGCCTCGTCGGGCAGCTGCGCCAGCGGCCCGTAATAGGGGTTGGCGGCCGCGTTCGCGACCGCGATGTCGATCCGGCCCCAGGTCGCCAGGGTCTTGTCGACCAGTGCCTGCAGCTCCTCCTTGCGCGAAACGTTGCACGGCTGGGCGATCACCGGCCAGCCCTCGCGCTCGAACTCGGCGCGCACCGCCTCGCAGGCGTCCGCCTTGCGGCTGGAAACCACGACCTTGGCGCCCGCGCGCGCCATTTCCATGGCGATCGACTTGCCGATGCCGCGCGTCGAGCCGGTGACGAAGGCCACTTTGCCTTCGAGGTCGAACGGGGATCGATTCATTGCCGGCTCCAGGATGTTTTAATATGCGAAATATGATATGACTAAGTTGACACCCCGGCCGGGTGCGAACGAATATCGAAACACGAAACATCCCGCAGCAACCCGACACCAGGAGAAGATTCGATGGGCGCACCTGAGGCCACTTCCCCCCTTTCCCGTGCGGGGGCGCCCTACAGCTACGAGCACGAAGGCGACCGCCAGTTTGCCACCACCCTGGCGCGAGGCTTGGAAGTGCTGCGCTGCTTCACTCCGCTTGAGACCACGCTCGGCAACAAGGAGATCTCGGTGCGCACCGGGCTGCCCAAGCCGACCGTTTCGCGCCTGACCTACACCCTGACCAAGCTCGGCTACCTGCGCCACAACATGCGCCTCGGAAAGTACCAGCTCGGCTCCGCGGTGCTCTCGATCGGCTATCCGCTGCTCGCCTCGATGAGCGTGCGCCAGATCGCGCGGCCGTTCATGAAGGAGCTGGCGGACTACTGCCACGGCTCGGTCTCGATGGGCATCCGCGACCGCCTCAACATGGTCTACATCGAATCCTCGCGCAACGGCAACGTGCTCACCATGCTGCCCGACATCGGCACCGCGGTGCCGATTGCGCAGGCCGCGATCGGGCGCGCCTTCCTCGCCGCCTGCACCCCGGCCGAGCGCGAAGCGGTGCTGAACCAGATCAAGGTCAAGGAACCCGAGCTGCACCGCAAATTCCGCACCGCAATCGACAAGAGCCTGGAGGAGATCCGCAGCAAGGGCTTTTGCACCTCGGTCGGCGAGCTGCGGCGCGAGGTGTCGGCGGTCGCGGCGCCGATGCGGCGCACGGTGGACGGCGAGATCGTCGCCTTCAACTACGGCGTTCCCGCCTTCACCTTGAAGAAGGGCCAGCTCGAGGACGAACTCGGGCCGCGCTTGGTCGCCATGGTGCGCACGATCGAAGCGGCCCTCGGCATCCAGTGAACGCGGCGGCTATGAGTAGGTGATCGCCTCGCGCCGCCCGGGCCGTTCGAGGTGCGGTACGGCGTTGAAACTCACGCAATGGGAGCTGCGCGCGCCCGCGCGCAATTCGCTCAGGCCCGTGTTGCGGGTCTGCAGGTTCAGATCGACGACCGTGCGCGGCGCGACGCCGAGCACCGCGCCGATCGCGCTCGAGATCGGCCCGCCCGAGCTCACCACCAGCACCCGCTCGACGCCGTGGCGCGCGGCTTCGAGCGCCTGCCGCACGCCGGCCTCGAACTCGGCGAACGCCGGATGCGCCTCCGCCTGCAGTGTGCCGTCGGCCCAGGCGTAGAGCGCATCGCGCAGCACGCGGAAATGCGCGCGCCGGTCCTCGGCGTGCTCGAGCGGCGGCAGGCCGCGCCCGGCGAGGTGCGCCGCGAGCAGCACGTCCGCCCGGTACTCGTTCAGCCCCGGCCGGATGTCCGCGGCCGGCAGCCCGGGCAGCGCCTCGGCGATTCCGGCCAGTGTCTCGCGGTGCCGGCGCAGGCTGCCGGCGACCACGCGGTCGAAGGCGATCGCGCGCTCGGCGAAATATTCGCCCAGCCAGCGCGCCTGGCGGTGGCCGAGCTCGGTCAGCCGGTCGTAGTCGTCGGTGCCGAAGGCCGCCTGCCCGTGCCGCACGAGAATCAATTCCGCCATGGCAATTCGCAATTCCTGGAGGGGCCGACGATATACGCCGCGCGGGCAATCGTCCAGAATGCCCGCTGAAAAAAGGAGGACAGGCGATGAAACTGCGCGACAAGGTCTGTGTGGTCACCGGAGGCGGGCGCGGCATCGGCAAGGCGCTGGTCGAGCGCTTCGGCGCGGAAGGCGCGCGCGCGGTGGTCGCCGCCGATCTCAAGTTGAGCGAAGCCGATGGCATCGCCTGCGACGTCTCGAGCGAGCAGCAGGTGAAGGAGCTGGTCGACAAGGTGATCGCGCGCCACGGCCGCATCGATCTTTTCTGCTCCAACGCCGGCATCATCGAGCGCAGCGGGCTCGACGCGCCGGACGATGCCTGGCGGCGCACCATGGACGTCAACTTCATGGCGCACCTGTACGCCGCGCGTGCGGTGGTGCCGCACATGCTGGCGCAGGGCGGTGGTTACCTCCTCGCCACCGCTTCGGCCGCGGGCCTGCTGATGCAGGTCGATTCGGCGACCTACACCGTCTCGAAACATGCCGCGGTCGCGTTCGCCGAGTGGCTGTCGGTCAACTACCACGCGCGCGGCATCCGCGTCTCGTGCCTGTGCCCGCAAGGCGTGCGCACGCCGATGCTGCTCGGGCCGAAGGGCAAGCGCAAATCGTTCCTGCTCGATGGCTCGGTGAGCGCCGAGCACGTCGCAGAGTGCGTGCTGCGCGCGATCGAGGCCGAGACCTTCCTCGTGCTGCCGCACCCCGAGGTCGCGGAGTACGAGCGGCGCAAAAGCGCGGACCGCGACCGCTGGCTGGCGGGCATGCGCAAGCTGAAGGCCAAGATCGACGCCGACCCGAACCTGCGCGGCGACGACTGATAACATCGGCCCCCCGGGCAAGAACCGAAGGAGGGTCGCCGATGAACACCGTACTGTACTATTTCAACCAGCTCGACGCCGACGCCAGGGCCGCGCTGATCCACGGCGCGCGCATCGTGCTCATCCTGATCGCGGCCAGCGTGCTGCAGGGGGTCGCCGCGCGGCTGATTCGTAGCTTGCGCGGGTTCCTCGAGCGCCGCCGCGAACCAGATCAGCACACCCGCATCCAGACGCTGGAGCGCGTGTTCCGCTACATCGCCGCGGTGGTCATCTGGCTGCTGGCCGGAATGCTGGTGCTGGGCGAGCTGGGCATCTCGGTCGCGCCGGTGCTGGCCACCGCCGGGGTCGCCGGCCTGGCCATCGGCTTCGGCGCGCAGAGTCTGGTCAAGGACTACTTCACCGGCTTTTTCCTCTTGCTCGAGGACCAGATCCGCCAGGGAGACATCGTCGACACCGGCGGCCAGTCCGGGGTAGTCGAGGAGGTCACGCTGCGCTACGTGCGGCTGCGCAATTTCGACGGGCACGTGTTCTTCGTGCCGAACGGCGAGATCAAGGTGGTGAAGAACCTGACGCGCGACTTCGCCCAGGCCGTGATTCGCGTCGGTATCGCCTACCGCGAGGAGGTCGACGAGGCGTTCGAGGTGATGAAGGAGGTCGGGCGGGAAATGCGTGCGGATCCGGCGTTCGGGCCCAGCATTGCTGCCGATCTGGAAGTCATCGGGGTCGACGCATGGGGCGATTCCGCGGTCAACCTGGTCGCACGGCTGAAGGTGGTGCCGCCCAACCAGCAGTGGTACGTGCGGCGCGAATTCCTCAGGCGGCTCAAGAAAGCCTACGACGCGCACGGGATCGAGATTCCGTTCCCGCACCTCACGGTGTACGCCGGTCAGCTCAAGGACGGCAGCGCGCCCGCGTTCCCGCTCAAAGGCCTGCTGCCCACGCGCTGAGAATCCCGTGCATGCGGCGCACGCCATCGGTGAGCGCCGCAGGCCCGGGCTGCAGGATGTCGGCGGACTTGATCTCGTGCAGCGCACCGTCGCGCACCGCCGGGACCGCGTCCCAGCCCGGGCGCGCGGCGACGCGCTCCGGGCGGAACTTCTTGCCGCACCACGAGCCCAGGATCACGTCGGGCGCGCGCCGCACGACCTCCTGCGGGTCGGCGATGGTCCGTCCGCTCGCCGCGTGTGAAAGAGACAGGGATGAAAAAACATCTTCTCCGCCGGCGATCTCGATCAGCTCGCTCACCCAACGGATCGCGCTGATCATCGGCTCGTCCCATTCCTCGAAATAGACCTTGGGTCGCCGCGAGAATTGCTTTGCGGCAAACTTGATCGATTTAAGGCCATCTTCGATTTCGTCAATCAGTTTCCTGCCCCTGTCCGCCGCTCCGACCATGGCCGAAAGGGTCAGGATCATCGACAGGATTTCGTCCACCGAGCGCTGATTGAAGATCACCACGTTGAGGCCCGCCTTGGCCAGGTCGCGCGCGATGTCGGCCTGCAGGTCGGAAAAGCCGAGCACCAGGTCGGGCTTCAGCGCCAGAATTTTGTCAATTTTCGCAGTGAGAAACGCCGACACCTTCGGCTTGTCGCGCCGCGCCTCGGGCGGGCGCACGGTGTAGCCCGAGACGCCGACGATGCGCCGCTGCTCGCCGAGCAGATACAGCGTCTCGGTGGTCTCCTCGGTCAAGCAGACGATGCGTTGCGGGTAACGCGCGGGCACCGGCTGAGGATATCATCCGCCCTATGGGACCCCTTGCAGGCATCCGCGTGCTCGAGCTCGAGGCGATCGGCCCGGGGCCTTTCACGGGCATGCTGCTCGCGGACATGGGCGCCGACGTGCTGCTCATCGACCGTCCGGCGGCCGCCGACCTGGGTCTGAAGCGCGAGCGCTGGAACGACGTCATGATGCGCGGCCGGCGCTCGGTCACGCTCGATCTGAAATCTCCGCAGGGCGGCGCGGCGGCGCTCGAGCTGATCGGACGCGCCGACGCGCTGATCGAGGGCTTCCGCCCGGGGGTCATGGAACGCCTCGGGCTCGGACCCGAGGTGGCGCTCGCGCGCAACTCCAGGCTGGTCTACGGGCGCATGACCGGCTGGGGCCAGGACGGGCCGCTCGCGCCGCGCGCCGGGCACGACATCAACTACATCGCGCTTGCCGGCGTGCTGAACGCCTTCGGGCGCAAAGGCGAAGCCCCGGTGCCGCCGCTCAACCTGGTGGGCGACTTCGGCGGCGGCGGCATGCTGCTCGGCTTCGGCATCGCCTGCGCGCTGGTCGAGGCGCAGCGCTCGGGCAAGGGACAGGTGGTGGACGCCGCGATGGTCGAGGGCGCCTCGCAGCTCGCGGCGATGTTCTCCGGCATGCTCGCCGCCGGGCGCTGGAGCGAAGCGCGCGGCGAGAACACGCTTGATACCGGCGCGCCGTGGTACGACGTCTACGAGACCGCGGACGGCAAGTTCGTTTCGATCGGTTCGATCGAGGCGCGATTCTACGAAGAATTGATAGAAAAGATGAACTTGAAAAACCAACCCCTGCCCTCCCAGCACGACCGCGCGCGCTGGCCCGAGCTGCGCGCGCGCTTCACGGCGACGTTCAAGTCGAAGACGCGCGACGAATGGTGCGCCGTGTTCGAAGGCTCGGATGCGTGCTTCGCGCCGGTGCTCAGCTTCAGCGAAGCGAGAGACCACCCGCACAACGCCGCGCGCGGCAGTTTCGTCGAGATCGGCGGCGTGCGCCAGCCCGCGCCGGCGCCGCGCTTCTCGCGCACCCCGGCCGCCATCCGCCGCCCGCCCCCGGAGCGCGGCGCGGGCGGGCGCGAAGCGCTCGCCGACTGGGGCTTCTCGCCGGCCGACGCGGAGCGCCTGCGCGGGCTCGGACTGGGCTACGCCGGCTGAAGCGGCTACTTGTGCATCGGCATCGACATCGGCGCCGAGGCTCCCATCGCGCCGACTTCGAGCTGCACCTCGACCTGGCCCGCTTTTTCGAAGCGCAGCTCCACCGGCACCCTCTCGCCCGCCTTGAACGGCCGCTTGAGGTCGAGGAACATGAGGTGCTTGCCGCCGGGCTTCAGCATCAGCTCGCCGTGCGCGGGCACCTCGAAAGACGGCGCCTGCCGCATCCGCATGATGCCGTTGTAAATCGACATCACGTGCAGCTCGACGTGGTCCGCGGCGGGGGACGAGGCCCCGATCAGCTTGTCCGCGGCCGCACCCGCGTTCCGGACCGTGACGTAGCCGCCGCCCACGCTCGCCCCCGGCGGGGTCGCCCGCGCCCAGGCCTGGTCGATCTCGAGATTGCCCTGGGTCTGCGCCCAGGCGGTGCCCGCCAGCAGCGCCGCGCACAGCACGAGCCATCGATCGCGTTTCATGATTTGCTCCTCTCACGTTCCTGAAGTTGGCGCCAGAAGATCTTGCCGGTGGCGGTCTTGGGCAGCTCGTCGACGAACTCGACCACGCGCGGCACCTTGAATGCGGCCATGCGCTCGTGCGCCCAGGCGGTGATCTCCTCGGCCTTGATCCGCCCACGCGCGGCGGGCTTGAGCACGATCACCGCCTTGACGGTCTCTCCGCGGTAGGCATCGAGCGCGCCGATGATGCAGGCTTCCTGGATCTCGGGATGCGCGTACAGCATCGCTTCGACCTCGGCCGGCCAGACTTTGAAGCCCGAAGCGTTGATCATGCGCTTCAGGCGGTCGGTGATGAAGAAGTAGCCTTCCTCGTCGTAGTAGCCGAGGTCGCCCGAGCGGAAGAATCTCTGGCCGTCGTGCTCGATGAAGGCTTCCGCAGTCGCCTTTTCCTGCCGCCAGTAGCCCTTGAACACCTGCGGCCCGCGCATCACGATCTCGCCCACCTCGTTCGGCCCGCATTCGCGCAAGGTCTCGGGGTCGAGCACGCGCGAATCCGTGTCGAAGATCGGGATCCCGCCGCACTGGCGCTTGGGACGCTGGGGCGGATTGCCGTGGCTCGGCGCCATGGTCTCGGTCAGGCCGTAGCCCTCGATGAATTCAAGGCCCAGCATGTCGTTGAGCTTCTTCGCCAGCGCCTCGGGCATCGCCGCGCCGCCGCCGCCGAGGGTGGTCATGGACGACAGGTCGTACTTCCCCAGGTTCGGGTTGGCGAGAAAATCCACCACCATGGTGGTGATCGCGGTAAAGCTCGTGACGCGCGCGCGCTCGATCTGCATCGCCGCGCACTCGCGGTCCCAGCGCGTCATCACCACCGACATCGCCCCGGCCTGGATCGGCGTGTTCATCCCCGCCTGCATGCCGGTGACGTGGAACATCGGCAGCACCGCCAGCGGCACCGCGCCGCTGCTCGCGCCGCGCCAGTGGCAGCCGGCGGTCGAGGTCGACAGAACCGTCGCGTGGGTATGCATGCAGCCCTTGGGCTTGCCGGTGGTGCCCGAGGTATAGGGCATCACGGCCAGGTCGTCGGAGCCGGCGAGGTGCGGCTCCGGCGAGATCCCGGCGCCGAGCGCCTCGCGCCACGAGGTCACGCCGCCGTAGGACGGGATCGCCGCGGGTGCGCGCACGAATTCGGGCACGGGTAGGTCGGTCGGGGCGGTCAGGTATTCGGAGTGCGCGCCGATCAACGCGTACTCCAGCGCGCTGGTGCCGATCAGCGGCGCGATGCGGTCCCACAGCTCCTGGGTCGAGACGATGGTGCGCGCCTCGCCGTCCTCGACGTAGTGGCGCAGCTCCTCAGCGCGGTTCATCGGGTTGACCGGCACCACCACCGCGTCGGCGCGCAGGATCGCGTAGTAGCCGAGCATGAAATGCGGGCCGTTCTGGCAGTACAGCAGCACCCGGTCGCCCTTCGCCACTGCGCAGCGCCGCTGCAGGAAGCCGGCCAGCGCGTCGACCTCGCGCTTCATCTGCGCGTAGCTGATGCGGCTGCCGTAGTAGTCGATCACGGCGGAGTCGGGATAGCGCGCCGCGCTCACCTCGAGGTTGTAGTAGACGCTGGTGCGCGGGATGCGCAATGAGCGCGGCAATCCGGCGGGCCAATACGGAAAGTGGCGCGTGAACATGGCCTAGAGCGCGTAGCGCCTGACGGCTTTCTCGTCCCAGCGCATGCCCAGGCCCGGGCGCGCCGGGATCAGCACCTGGCCGTCGCGCAGCTCGAGCGGCTCGGCGAGCACCGGCTCGGCCCAGTCGACGAACTCGAGCCAGTGGCAGGTAGGCGTCACCGCCAGCAGGTGACAGCTCGCTTCGGGGAAAAGGTGGCTCGACATCTCCAGCCCCGCGGCCTGCGCCAGCGCGGCGGCGCGCAGCCAGCCGGTCACGCCGCCGATTCTCTGCGCATCGGGCATGACGTAATCG
>JBOIFB010000093.1:0-10266 GCA_050741415.1 Burkholderiales bacterium
GCTATGCGCCGCGCACCGCTGCGCGACCGGGCGTCACCTCGCGCTCGTGCGAGGGCTGCTCGAAGCTGCCGCGCAGGCCGGCCCCGCCGAGCCTGCCGAGCTCAAGGCGCGAGCGCCAGGTTGACCAGCTCGAGATCCTCTTGCCGCAGGCTGCCCGCTGCGGCCTTGAGCTTGAGCTGGGTGGTGATGGTGTTGTAGCGCGCCAGCGCGAGGTCGCGTTCGGTGGAATACAGCTGCTGCTGCGCGTTCAGCACGTCGATGTTGATCCGCACGCCGACTTCGTAGCCCAGCTTGTTCGAATCGAGCGCGCTCTGCGACGATATGAGCGCCTGCTCGAGCGCGCCCACCTGGGCGACGCCGTTGACCACCCCGAGATAGGATTGATGCGCCGTCAGCGCGGCGCTGCGGCGCGCGTTCTCGAGATCCTGCCTGGCTTTCTCGTAATTGGCCGCCGCCTCGCGCTCGCGCGAGCTGAGCAAGCCGCCCTGATACAGCGGCACGGCGAGCTGCAGACCGACCACGCCCTGGGTCACGTTGTTGCCGACCGGGGTGAGGGTGGTACCGGTCTGATCGGTCTTGCCGTAGCTCGCGACCAGGTCGAGCGTCGGGTAGTGCCCGGCCGCGTTGCGCTTCAGCTCCAGGTTCGCGATTTCGGTCGTCGCCTGCTGGACCTGGACCGGATAGCTCTGCTTTTCGGCCAGATCGATCCAGCTCTGCGCGTCATTGGGATTGGGCAGCGACAGCTTTACACTTTTTCGAAGCGGCGCGAGGTGGGCGTAATCCTTGCCGGTGAGCTGCTGCAGCGCGCTCTTCTTGTTCTGCAGGTCGTTTTGCGCTGCGATCTGCTGCGCGATGATCAGGTCGTAACGGGCCTGGGCC
Source organism: Burkholderiales bacterium (assembly GCA_050741415.1). Classification (GTDB taxonomy): domain Bacteria; phylum Pseudomonadota; class Gammaproteobacteria; order Burkholderiales; family SG8-39; genus DAHVFK01. Next base: position 880 of record JBOIFB010000093.1, read on the forward strand.
TCGTGCGTATCGGTGATGGTCGCGGTGCCGACCTCGAAATTGCGCTTGGCCTGCGCCAGCTGCTCCGAAATGGCGGCCTTCTGCGCCCCGACCAGGGTCAGCGTGTCCTGCGCCGCAAGCACGTCGAAGTAGGCCTGGGCAGCGCGCACGATCAGGTCCTGGGCGGCCTGGCCGAACGTCGCCTCGGCCTGCTTGACCTGGTATTGCGCCTCGTCGTACTGCAGCAAATTCTGCTTGCGGTAGATCGGCTGCGAAAGGTTGAGCGTATAGCCGTCGGTGCGGAATTCGCGCGACGCGTTGGGCAGCAGCGCCGGATTGTCCGAATTCAGCTGGTAGCTTGTATCGTTCAGGCTTGCCGAGAAGCCGAGGGTCGGCAGCAGCAGCGATTTGCCCTGGGGCAGCTTTTCCTCCCCGGCCTGCAGCGCAAAGCGCGCCGCGGCGTATTGCGCATCGTAGGCGCGGGCGTCGCGGTAGACCTGAAGCAGATCCTCCGCCTGCGCGCTGAGCGGCAGCGCGGCAGCGACGGCGATGGCGGCAATGAGACGTTTCATCGGATTGGCCTTGAGCTCAGTAGACGGGCATCGCGGATCAGAAACGAAAGCGCGGCGGCTGCTCGGCGTTCGCGAGCGGTGCGAGCACGGTCTCGAACAGCTCGACCGTTCGAAACGCTCCCGGCGCGCTGCAGTGGACGATCCTGGCGGTCATCGCCGGCGCGTCGCCGACCACCGCGAACAGCCGCCCGCCCGGGGCGAGCTGCGCGAGCCATGTCTGCGGCAAGACCGGCGTCGAGCCGGTGAGCACGACCACGTCGTACGGGGCGTGCTGCGGCCAGGCACGCGCCGCGTCGCCTGCCTCGAGGGTGGCGTTATCGACGCCGTGACGTTCGAGATTCGCCTTGCCGAACGCAGCCAGTGCCGGCCGGATCTCGACCGAGTGCACGTGCGCGACGCGGTGCGCGAGCAAGGCCGTGAGATAACCGCTGCCGGTGCCGACCTCGAGCACGCGGTCCGCCTTGCGCAAGGCGAGTTCCTGCAGCACCCGGGCCTCGAACCTGGGCGCCCACATCCGCTCGCCTTCGCCGAGCGGGATCTCCATGTCGGTGAACGCGAGCGCGCGATGCGCCGGCGGCACGAATTCCTCGCGCGGCACGACGTAGAGCAGGTCGAGCACGTCCTGGTCGAGCACCTCCCAGGGCCGGATCTGCTGCTCGACCATGTTGAAACGGGCTTGTTCGATGTTCATGGGAATGTGCCGGAGGGGGTATGCGCGATGCGGGCCATAGTGTACCTCCTGTACCTCCGATCCTTACATTCGATCGCCGCTTCACTTGTCATCGAGCCCGGTTTGCAGTAGCTTGCCTGATTCACGCAGGGGTCCTGGCGGCGGGTGCCGCCGGGTGAGAGAAACCCTTTGAACCTGATGCGGCTAATCCCGCCGAAGGAAGCGACCATGAACGCCCATCCCAAGTTTCTCGCCGCCACCGCCCAGGTCGACGACGCCGCGGTCAAGCCGCTGCCCAATTCCGCCAAGGTCTACTTCGCCGGCTCGCGCCCGGACCTGCGCGTGCCGGTGCGCGCGATCACGCAGAGCGAAGGCAACGCGACGATCCATGTCTACGATACCTCCGGCCCCTATACGGACCCGCAGGCGCGGATCGACATCCGCAAGGGGCTCGCGCCGCTGCGCGAAAAGTGGATCGAAGAGCGGGGCGACACCGAGCGGCTCGAAGGCCCGTCGTCCGAATACGGCCGCAGGCGGCTGGACGACCCGAAGCTGGCCGAGCTGCGCTTCGACCTGAAGCGCAAGCCGCGCCGCGGGCGCTGCGTGACGCAGATGCACTACGCGCGCAAGGGCATCGTCACGCCGGAGATGGAGTTCATCGCGATCCGCGAGAATCAGCGTGTTATTGATTCGTTGAGTTTTCAGCACCGGGGCGAGTCGTTCGGCGCGAGCCTTCCCAAGGAAATTACAGCGGAGTTCGTGCGCGACGAGGTCGCGCGCGGGCGCGCGATCATCCCGGCCAACGTCAACCACCCGGAAACCGAGCCGATGATCATCGGCCGCAACTTCCTGGTGAAGATCAACGCCAACATCGGCAACTCCGCGCTCGGCTCGTCGATCGCCGAAGAAGTCGAGAAGATGACCTGGGCGATCCGCTGGGGCGGCGACACGGTAATGGACCTCTCGACCGGCAAGCACATCCACGAGACGCGCGAGTGGATCGTGCGCAACTCGCCGGTGCCGATCGGCACGGTGCCGATCTACCAGGCGCTGGAGAAGGTCGACGGCAAGGCCGAGGAGCTGACCTGGGAGATTTTCAGGGACACGCTGATCGAGCAGGCCGAGCAGGGAGTGGACTACTTCACCATCCACGCCGGGGTGCGCCTGCCGTTCATCCCGATGACCGCCAAGCGCATGACGGGGATCGTGTCGCGCGGCGGCTCGATCATGGCCAAGTGGTGCCTCGCGCACCACAAGGAGAGCTTCCTCTACACGCACTTCGAGGATATCTGCGAGATCGTGGCCGCCTACGACGTCTCGTTCTCGCTCGGCGACGGCTTGCGGCCGGGCTCGATCTACGACGCGAACGACGAGGCGCAATTCGCCGAGCTGAAGACTCTCGGCGAGCTGACCAAGATCGCGTGGAAGCACGACTGCCAGGTGATGATCGAGGGGCCAGGCCACGTGCCGATGCAGCTCATCAAGGAGAACATGGAGCTGCAGCTCAAGTACTGCGACGAGGCGCCGTTCTATACCCTGGGCCCGCTCACCACCGACATCGCACCGGGCTACGACCACATCACGAGCGCGATCGGCGCGGCGATGATCGGCTGGTACGGCACCGCGATGCTGTGCTACGTGACGCCCAAGGAGCATCTCGGGCTGCCGAACAAGAAGGACGTCAAGGACGGCATCATCGCCTACAAAATCGCGGCGCATGCCGCCGACCTCGCCAAGGGGCATCCGGGAGCGCAGCAGCGCGACAACGCGCTCTCGAAAGCGAGGTTCGAATTCCGCTGGGCCGACCAGTTCAACCTCGGGCTCGACCCGGACACGGCCAAGGACTTTCACGACGAAACCCTGCCGCAGGACGGCGCCAAGCTGGCGCACTTCTGCTCGATGTGCGGGCCGCACTTCTGCTCGATGAAGATCACCCAGGACGTGCGCGACTACGTCGAGAAGGGCATGCAGGAGAAGTCGGTCGAGTTCGTCCAGAAGGGTAGCGAGCTATACCAGAAGACCTGAGCGGGTTTCGACCCGGCGCCGGATCCAGTGATCAAGCGACAGCTTGCCTGGCCCGTGCAGCAGGGTGACCAGGAGCAGCAGTCCCCAGTAATAGTGCGAGGCGAGCGCGGCCTCGTTCCGGCCGAGCACCTGCCAGTACGAAATCACCGCGATGATGTTGACGACGGACAGCGACAGCGCCGAAAAGCGCCCCGCCAGCCCTAGCAGCAGCAGCGGAGGAAACGCGAGCTCGCCGAAGGTGCCGAGGAACGCGGCCGCCTCGGGCGGCAGCAGCGGTACGTGGTACACCTCCTGGAACAGGAACACGGTCTTGTCCCAGCTGTCGATCTTGGTCAGGCCCGAGCGAAAGAAGGCGCTCGCGACGTCCCAGCGGATCCACAGGTCGAGCAGCGGCGTCGCCAGCGCCAACCGGGCGAGGATGCTCTTCCACCAGATCATTTTGCGTCTTCCGTTTCGACGATCACGCCTGCCTCGATCCACGCCGCGAGCGCCGCGCCCAGATCGAAGCCGGGCTGCGCGATGAGCGCGGCCTCGCGCGCAGTCTGCAGCGGTGCGCCGGCGTCCAGGCGCTCGAGAAACCGGTAGCCTCCCGCTGAAATCGCGCCCACCAGCACCCGGAACCGCGGCCGGTAAATCAGGACGCGCTCGGGTCCGGCCTCGAAGTCGACCGAAAATTCACCCTCGTAGTCGTCCTGGTGCACCTCCCAGATGCGCGCCAGCGGCCAGAGCGACGCAAGCAGCGCGCAAGCGGGCGCCAGAAGAACGCCGGGCCGGGCCTCGTCCGCGGCGTAGTGGGCGCGGTGAACGAGCCATTCCATCCGTGCCACGTCAGGCAGGTAAGGGAGATCCTGAGTGTGCCGGAAGTGCGCGACGAACTCGGCAAGCTGCGCGCCGAACTCGTTCAGATCGCCGTTCGTCGAGGGGTAGCGCCGCAGGTATTCACGCGCCAGGCCCTCGAAAAAAGACTCGCCGACGATTTTCGCGACGATCGGATATGCCCCTGCCAGGGCCTTGGTGCAGGTGCCGACCACATTGCCGCGATACACGGCGAAGCGCGCGAGCACCGCGTCCGGCGATCCGCGAAACATGGGCGCCGCTTCGGCCGCCTGTTCCAGGCTCGTGAGCGCAGCGCCGAACGCGCGCTGCAGGGCCGCGAGCTCAGACACAGCAGGCCTCGGCCTGGATTTCGCGCGCGCGCCGGGCTTCTTCGAGCAGCACTTCGAGCGGCGGGATGTCGGTGTCCCATTCGATCAGCGTCGGCACCGCTCCGAAGCGCTCGAGCGCGGCGCGGTACAGGGCCCACACGGGCTCGGCCACGCGATCGCCGTGCGTGTCGACCACGCAGTGCGGCGCGACGAGATGGCCTGCGAGGTGAATCTCGGCCACCATCCCGGGCGCAATCGCGCTCATCGCTTCAAACGCGTCGCTGCCGTTGTTGAGCTGGTTGACGTACAGATTGTTCACGTCGAGCAGCACGCCGCAGCCGCTGCGGCGCGACAGCTCGGCCATGAACTCCCCCTCGGGAACGTCGCTCGCGCGGTACTCGAGGTAGCTCGAGACGTTCTCGACCAGGATCTGCCGCGCGAGCGCCTCCTGCAGCTGCGACACGCGCGAGCTCATCAGCGCGAGCGCCTCCTCGGTGTACGGCAGGGGCAGCAGGTCGTTGAAATGGCGGCCGAAGCCGCGCCCCCAGCACAGGTGCTCGGAGACCCGCACCGGGTTGATCGCGTCCACCAGGCGCTTGAGCTTGGCGGCGTGGCCGCCCGCCTCGGGTGCGGCCGAACCGAGCGCCAGCCCGACGCCGTGCGCGCTGATCGGATAATCGGCGCGCAGCCGATGCAGGACGTGCAGGTCATAGCCGCCGGAGCCGAAGTAGTTTTCGCTGTGCACTTCCAGCCAGCCGACGTCGGGCTTGCGCGCGAGGAAGTCCTCGTAATGTGCTGCGCGCAAGCCGACGCCGACCCGGTCCATGCCGAAGCCCCGATTACATCTTGCACGGCATCATGGACCCGCCCATCTCCTTGCAGGTTCCGGTCTTCACGTACTTGAAGTCGTGCGGATCGTTGTCGACCTTCGACTGCCCGGCGCAGGCGTGCGCGGTCTTGTTGCTGCCGCAGTCGTTGTGGCCGGCCTTGGCGATGCCGAAGCATGCTTCCATGCCCTTCGGGTCGGCGGCGTGGGCGCTCAGCGCCCCGAGCGTTCCGAGTGCGAACAATCCAGCCATGGCGCTGCGAATGACGAGTTTCTGATTCATGTGCAATCCTCCTGGAGCGGGAAAAGTCAGCGGAGACCCCTGTCCCCGCCGATTCGTCGCGCAGTCGCGACAGTCCTTACATACGCGTTGTCCGAGTCGCTGGATGCTGGGTTAGCATTGCGCACTTCATCGAAGGACGCAGAAACTGGCTTCCCAACCGCAAAAGATCGGCAAATACACCGTGTTGTCCGAGCTCGGACGCGGTGCGACGGCGACCGTCTACCTCGGGCGCGACGCCTTCGCCGGCCGCGAGGTGGCGGTCAAGGTGTTCTGGCACGGCGCCGAGGACACCGTGCTGGTGGCTCCCAAGCGGCGCAACACCTTCCTCAACGAGGCGTCGCTGGTCGGCAAGCTGCAGCACCCGCACATCGTTTCACTGCTCGACGCATCGCTCGAGCGCGACTACAGCTACATCGTCATGGAGTACGTTCCGGGTGGCACGCTGGCGCAGTTCACCGTTGCCGACGCGCTGCTGCCGCTGGAGAAGGTGGTCGAGGTGGTGTTCAAGGCGAGCCGGGCGCTCGAGTACGCGCACCGCCAGGGCGTGATCCACCGCGACATCAAGCCGGCGAACATCCTGGTGACGCGCGCGTTCGACGTGAAGCTGTCCGACTTCGGCGTCGCGCTCCTGGCGGACGCCACCCACACCAATCTGCGCAACGTCGGTTCGCCCGCGTACATGTCGCCGGAGCAGCTCTCGGACGAGCCGCTGACGCACCAGACCGACATCTATTCGCTCGGCGTAGTGATGTTCCAGCTGCTCACCGGGCGCTTGCCGTTCGCCGCGACTTCGCACGCGAGCCTGATGTACCAGATCGTCAATCACCGGCCGCCGCCGCTGCGCTCGCTGCGGCAGGATCTGCCCGAGGCGGCCGAGGCGATCGTGTCGCGCGCGCTGCAAAAGGACCTCGCGGTGCGCTATCAGAGCTGGATCGACTTCGGCAAGGATCTTGCGAGCCTGGTGCGCAACCTGGAAGCGCCGCGCGAGGAGCTCTCGGACACGCGCAAGTTTCACATGCTCAGGAACCTCGCCTTCTTCCGCGACTTCCGCGAAGTCGAAATCTGGGAGGCGCTGCGCACCGCGAGCTGGCAGCGCCTGCCGGCCGAGACGGTGATCATCGAGGAAGGCGAACGCGCCGAGAGCTTCTACGTGCTGGTGGACGGCCAGGTCGAGGTGATGCGCGCAGGGCACGCTTTGAGCACGCTCGGAGCGGGCGACTGCTTCGGCGAGATGCTCTACTTTTCCGGCGAGACGTCGCTGCGCAACACCACGATCCGCGCGCGTACGCCGGTGCTGGTGCTGGAAATCAAGGCCGAGGTGCTCACCGCCGCGAGCGACGCCTGCCAGGTGCAGTTCAACAAGGCGTTCATGCGCATCCTGATCGACCGCCTGACGGCCGCCAACCAGAAGCTCTCGGAGCGCTGAGAAAACAATGGCGGAAGCGACGCTGATCCACGCCCTGATTCTCGGCATCGTAGAGGGGCTCACCGAATTCCTTCCGATTTCGAGCACCGGGCACCTGATCCTGGCCGGAGACCTGATCGGCTTCAACGACGCCAGGGCGAAGGTATTCGAGATCGTGATCCAGACCGGCGCGATCCTGGCGATCGTGTGGGAGTACCGCGCGCGCTTTTTCCGGATCGATGCCAAGCTGTGGCTGAACCTCGCGGTCGCGTTCATGCCGGCGGCGGTGCTCGGCCTCGCTTTCGCCGGCGTAATCAAGGCCCACCTGTTCAAGGCGGTGCCGGTGGCGAGCGCTTTCATCGTCGGCGCGCTGGTGATCCTGTGGGCCGAGCGGCGCAGCCACCGCGTACGCGTCGCCGGCGTGGATGACATGACCTGGAAGGACGCGCTCAAGGTCGGATTCGCGCAGGCCTTCGCCTTGATCCCCGGTACCTCCCGCTCCGGGGCGACGATCATCGGCGGCATGCTGTTCGGGCTCTCGCGCCAGGCGGCCACCGAGTTCTCGTTCTTTCTCGCCGTGCCGACTCTCATCGCCGCGGGCGGATACGATTTCATCAAGCACCGCGCCCTGTTTTCGAGCGCCGATTTCAATATGTTCGCGGTCGGTTTCGCCGCGGCGTTCGTCGCGGCGATCGTGTGCGTGCGCTGGCTGATCCGCTATGTGGCGACGCACGACTTCAAGCCGTTCGCGTGGTACCGGATCGCATTCGGCGTCGTGGTGCTCGCGACCGCCTACAGCGGGGTCGTCAACTGGAGCGCGGGCTAGCCCTGGATCCAGGGCAGCCCCGCGACGCGCCATCCGCCCACGCTGTTGCGGTGCTGCCGGGCGTCCTTGTCGCCCTCGAATCCCTCGAGCACGTTGTAGCATTCGCGGAACCCCGCCTGCGTGGCGACGGTTGCGGCGTCGTGCGAGCGCGCGCCGGAGCGGCAGATGAACATCACGGGCTCGTCGCGCTCCACCAACTCGGCCAGCTGCTCGAGAAACAAGGGATTGCGCTGACCCCCCGGGAAGCCGTTCCATTCGACCGGCAGGGCGCCGGGCACCCTTCCGACCCAGTACAGCTCGGCCTGGGTGCGCACGTCGACCAGCCGCGCACCGGCCTGCATCAGGGCTTGGGCCTCTCGCGGCAGCAGCGCGCCCGCGTAGGGTAGCTTGAACCGGACGGCGCGCTCGCTCGCGGCGGACTTGATCGCTTCGATATCGGGCATCGTCGGCGGCATCAATAATTATAACCGGCGAGCGCAGCGCGCCGTGCGCACCGGCGCGGTGCAAAGTGGCCTAAAATGCACCAGCATCGGGCATGCCGGTTGGGTAGAATGCGCGAGATTCTGCTCACCCCACGGGAGAGCACGAGAAAGCCGTATTAGGCACGAAAACTGCTCATTTCGACGAATTCGGCCGGCACCCCGGCCCGCGCTCATTCACAGACCACAGACCCGCTCAGGAGATTCCAAGATGGCGATGACGCCCGATGACGTCTTGAAGATGCTCAAGGACAAGGAGGTGAAGTTCGTCGATCTCCGCTTTACCGATACCAAAGGCAAGGAGCAGCACGTCTCGGTGCCGTCGAAATATTTCGATATGGACAAGTTCGAGAGCGGACATGCCTTCGACGGTTCGTCGATTGCCGGCTGGAAGGGCATCCAGGCGTCCGACATGCTGCTGATGCCTGACCCGTCGACCGCCCGCATGGACCCGTTCACCGACGAGGCCGTACTCGACCTCAATTGCGATGTCATCGAGCCCACCGACGGCAAACCCTACAGCCGCTGCCCGCGCGGCGTGGCCAAGCGCGCCGAGGCTTACCTGAAGTCAAGCGGCCTGGGCGATGCGGCGTACTTCGGCCCCGAGCCGGAATTCTTCATTTTCGACGGAGTGACGTGGTCGGTCGACATGTCGGGCTCGTTCGTGAAGATCAAGTCCGAGGAAGCGCCCTGGTCGACCGGAACCGACTACGAGTCTGGCAACATGGGTCATCGCGCGCCGGTCAAGGGAGGTTACTTCCCGGTCCCGCCGGTCGACTCACTGATGGATGTGCGCAACGCGATGTGCCTCGCGCTCGAGCAGCAGGGCGTGGAGGTCGAGGTTCATCACCACGAAGTCGCGGCCGCGGGCCAGTGCGAGATCGGCACCCGATTCGCACCGCTGGTGCAGCGCGCCGACTGGATGCAGATCTTCAAGTACACGGTGTGGAACGTCGCGCATGCCTACGGCAAGACGGCGACCTTCATGCCCAAGCCGGTCGTGGGCGATAACGGCTCGGGGATGCATGTGCACCAGTCGGTGTGGAAGGGGGGTCAGAACCTGTTCGCCGGCAACGGCTACGCGGGACTGTCGGAGTTCGCGCTGTTCTACATCGGCGGCATCATCAAGCACGCGCGCGCGCTCAATGCGATCACCAATCCGGGCACGAACTCCTAC
>JBOIFB010000094.1:0-10243 GCA_050741415.1 Burkholderiales bacterium
GTCTACAAGGACTTCGCTTCGCACCCGGAGACCGATCACGTATTCCAGCTCGACGTGCCGGGCCAGTCGATCGCCGGCATGGTGCTCAAGCCCTGGGATGAGCGCGCGAAGACGACCGCGCAGCTGCAGCCCGTGGTGCAGAAGCAGCTGAACGCCATCGCCGGCATCAAGGCGGTCGCGTTCCAGCCGCCGCCGCTGCCCGGCGCGTTCGGCCTGCCGATCCAGTTTGCGATCCTGACCACCGAGCCGTACGAACGCTTGAACGACGTGGCGCAGACCTTCCTGCAGGAGGCGCAAAAGAGCGGCATGTTCATCTTCATCGACAGCGACCTGAAGTTCGACGAGCCGCAGACCAACGTGGTGATCGACCGCGACCTCGCCGCGCAGCTCGGCCTGTCGATGACCCAGGTCGGCGGGGCGCTCTCGGCCATGATCGGCGGGGGCTACGTCAACTACTTCAGCCTCGCCGACCGCTCGTACAAGGTGATTCCGCAGGTGCGGCAAGTCGATCGCCTGAACGCCGAGCAGTTGCGCGGCTATTACATCCGCACCGCGAGCGGCGCCATGGTTCCGCTCTCGACCATCGTGCACCTGAAGACCAAGACCGTGCCGGAGACCCTGAATCACTTCCAGCAGCAGAATTCGGCCACCATTTCCGGCGTCCCCTTCCCCGGCGTGGCGCAGGGCGATGCGCTCGCCTACCTTCAGAATCTGGCCGCGCGCACCCTGCCGCAGGGCTATACGGTGGATTATGCCGGTCAGTCGCGCCAGTTCGTGCAGGAGTCGAGCGCGCTGGTGGTGACCTTCTTCTTCGCCCTGATCATCATCTTCCTTTCGCTCGCGGCGCTGTTCGAGAGCTTCCGCGATCCGATCATCATCCTGGTGTCGGTGCCGATGTCGATCTGCGGCGCGCTGATTTTCATCAATCTCGGCGTGGGCGGGGCGAGCCTGAATATCTATACCGAGGTCGGCCTGGTGACGCTGATCGGGCTGATCAGCAAGCACGGCATCCTCATCGTGGAGTTTGCCAACAACCTGCAGAAAGAAGGCCGCTCGAAGCGCGAGGCGATCGAGCGAGCCGCCGGGATCCGGCTGCGCCCCATCCTGATGACCACCGCGGCGATGGTGCTCGGCGTGGTGCCGCTCATCACCGCGAGCGGCGCCGGCGCGGTGAGCCGGTTCAACATGGGTCTGGTGATCGCCACCGGCATCGCGATCGGCACCCTGTTTACGTTGTTCGTGGTGCCGGCGATGTACCTGCTGCTCGCGACCGACCACGCCGCGCAACCCGCCGCGGAGCCGCTGCCGGGCGAGGCGGCCTAGCGGACCTGGGGCCGCCTGCCGGTTACCGGATAGCGCGGATCGTTGAAGCCGGGCGTCGAGGGATGGCCCGGCGCGACCAGTGCGTCCATCAGGGCCTCGTCCTCGGCCGCGAAGCCTCGTCCAAGGGCGCCGAGGTAGGCGCTCCACTGCTCCATGGTGCGCGGCCCGGCGAGCACGCTGGTCACGGCGGCGCTGTTGAGCACCCAGTTGAAGGCGAACTCGGCCGCGCGCATGCCGCGCCGCTCGGCGTGCGCCTTGATTTTCGCGGCGATCGCGAGCGACTCCGCGCGGAACTCGGTCTGCATCATGCGCTTGTCGCCGCGGCCGGCGCGCGTGTCCGCGGGCGGCGGCTCGCCCGGACGGTACTTGCCGGTCAGCACGCCGCGCGCGAGCGGCGAGTAGGGCACCACGCCCAGGCCGAAATGCTCGCAGGCGGGCAGCACCTCCACCTCCGGCATGCGGTTGACCGCGTTGTAGTACGGCTGGCACACCGCCGGGCGCGGCACACCGATGCGGTCGGCCAGCATCGCCGCCTCGGCCAGGCGCCAGGCGCGGAAGTTCGATACGCCCCAGTAGCGGATCTTGCCGGCGCGCACCAGGTCGCCCATCGTTGTCACGGTCTCCTCCAGCGGCGTACCGGCATCGTCCACGTGCAAGTAGTACAGGTCGACGTGGTCCAGGCCGAGGCGACCGAGCGAGGCGTCGATCGCACGCATCACGTGGCGGCGCGACAGGTCCGCGTCGTTCGGCGCCGGCGCGCCGGTATTACCGACCTTGGTCGCGACGACCCAGCGCTCGCGGTCCGCCGCGATCAGGCGCCCGAGCATGCGCTCCGATTCGCCCTTGGCGTAGGCATCCGCCGTATCGACGAAATTGACCCCCGCCTCGCGCGCCGAGGCCACGATCCGCCCGGCCTCGGCCTCGTCGGTGCGCTCGCCGAACATCATTGCGCCCAGGCACAGCACCGACACCTTGAGCCCGCTGCGGCCCAGCCTGCGGTATTCCATTTCACGCCTCCCCGATTAGGTTATTCTTGCGCCATGCTCAGGGCAATCTGGAACGGCGCGGTTCTGGCCGAGGCGGACGCGGACGCGGTGCAGCGGGTCGAGGGCAACGTCTACTTTCCGCCGGAGGCGGTCGACCGGACCTACCTGCGCGATTCGCAAACGCACACCGTATGCCCGTGGAAGGGCAGCGCGAGCTACTACGACGTGGTGGTCGAGGGCGAGGTCAACCGCGACGCGGCCTGGACCTACCCCGTCACCAAGCCCGCCGCGGAGCACATCGCCGGCCATGTCGCGTTCTGGAAGGGCGTACAGGTCGACGACGGCTAGCCCAGCCGCTCGAAAATCGCGGCGATGCCCTGCCCGCCGCCGATGCACATCGTCACCAGTGCGTATCGTTTCCTGGTGCGCTCCAGCTCGTACAGCGCCTTGACCGCGAGGATGCAGCCGGTCGCGCCGATCGGGTGCCCAAGCGCGACCGCGCCGCCGTTCGGGTTCACCTTCTGCGGATCCAGGCCGAGATCCTTGGTCACCGCCATGGCCTGCACCGCGAACGCCTCGTTCGATTCGATCACGTCCATGTCGGCCGGCTTGAGTCCCGTCTTTTCGAAAACTTTCCTCACTGCGGGAATCGGCCCCAGGCCCATCAGCTGCGGCTCGACGCCGGCGTGGGCGTAAGCCACCAGGCGCGCGATCGGCTTGGCGCCCGCCTTGGCCGCCGCCTGCGCCTCCATCAGCACCACTGCGGCGGCCGCGTCGTTCAGGCCCGAGGCATTGCCTGCGGTGACCGTACCGTCCTTCTTGAACGCCGCCTTGAGCTTCTGCAGGTCCTCGATCTTGGCCTCGCGCCGCACGTGCTCGTCGTCGGCGAACTGCTCCACGCCCTTGCGCGTCTTGATCTCCACCGGAACGATCTGGCTCTTGAAGTAACCCTCCCGTAGCGCGTGGGCGGCGCGCCGGTGCGATTCGAGCGCGAACGCGTCCTGCTGCTCGCGCGTGAAGCCGTACTTGGCCGCGATGTTCTCCGCGGTCACCCCCATGTGGCCGTGGCCGAACGGATCGTGCAGCGCGCCGGTCATCGCGTCGATGATCGGGGCGTCGCCCATGCGGGTTCCCCAGCGCGCGCCCGGCAGGAAATAGGCCGCCCGGCTCATGCTCTCGGCGCCGCCGCCGATCGCGACCTCGACGTCGCCGAGCAGGATGTGCTGCGAGGCCGAAACGATCGCCTGCAGGCCGCTGCCGCACAGGCGGTTGACCGTCAGGCAGGGCGTGCCGACCGGCAATCCGGCGTCGAGCGCGGCCACGCGCGACATGTACATGTCGCGCGCCTCGCCATGGATCACGCTGCCCACGACGACGTGCCCGACGCGCGCCGGATCGACCTTGGCCCGCGCCAGCGCTTGCCTGATCGCCGTCGCGCCGAGCCGCGTCGGCGCAACGTCCTTGAGCGCACCGCCGTAGTCGCCGATCCCGGTGCGCACTCCGGATACCACCACCACTTCACGCGCTGCCATGTCGCCTCCTTGCTGCGAGTTCAAGCCGCCAGGCGAGCCGTCAGATCGTGCTCGTCCGCGTCCTCCACGATGACCGCGGCGAACTCGCCAGGCCTGAGTTCGGCGCCGTCGCGGATGCGCACCACGCCGTCGATTTCCGGCGCGTCCGCGCTCGAGCGCGCGAGCGCGCCCTTGCGGTCGACCTGGTCGACCAGAACCTCCAGCCTTCTCCCGGTCTTCGCGCGCAGGCGCGCCGCGCTGATTTTCGCCTGCCGCATCATCAATCTGGCACGCCGCTCCTGCTTCACTTCCTCCGCCACCGGGTCGGGCAGCGCATTGGCCGCGGCGCCCTCGACCGGCGAATAGGCGAAGCAGCCGACGCGGTCGAGCTGCGCCTCCTCGAGGAAATCAAGAAGTTGCTCGAATTCCGCCTCGGTTTCGCCCGGAAAGCCGACGATGAAGGTGCTGCGCAGCGTGATCTCGGAACAGGTCGCGCGCCAGGCGCGGATGCGCTCGAGCGTGTCCTCGGCGCTCGCGGGCCGCCTCATGAGCTTCAGGATCCTCGGCGCGGCGTGCTGGAACGGCACGTCCAGGTACGGCAGGATCCGGCCTTGCGCCATCAGCGGCACCACTTCGTCCACGTGCGGATACGGGTAGACGTAGTGCAGCCGCACCCAGACGCCCAGCTCGCCGAGGGCGCGCGCGAGCTCGGTCATGCGGGTCTTAAGCGGGCGCCCGTTCCAGAACCCGGCGCGGTACTTCAGGTCCACGCCGTAGGCGCTGGTGTCCTGCGAGATCACCAGCAGCTCCTTCACGCCGGCGCGCGCCAGGGCTTCGGCTTCCTGCATCACCTCGCCGATCGGGCGCGAAACCAGGTTGCCGCGCATCGACGGGATGATGCAGAAGCTGCAGCGATGGTTGCAGCCCTCCGAGATCTTGAGGTAGGCGTAGTGCTTCGGCGTGAGCTTGACGCCCTGCGGCGGAATCAGGTCGGAGTACGGGTCGTGCGGGCGTGCGAGCTGTCCGTGCACCGCCCGCATCACGGCTTCGGTGTCGTGCGGGCCGGTCACCGCGAGCACGCTCGGATGCGCAGCGCGCACCACGCCGTCCTTCGCGCCGAGGCAGCCGGTGACGATGACCTTACCGTTCTCGGCCAGCGCCTCGCCGATCGCGCCCAGGGATTCCTCCACCGCGGCGTCGATGAAGCCGCAGGTGTTGACGATCACCAGGTCCGCCTGCTCGTAGCTGGCGGAGGTCGCGTAGCCCTCCGCGCGCAGCTGCGTCAGGATGCGCTCCGAGTCGACCAGCGCCTTGGGGCAGCCGAGCGACACGAAGCCGATGCGGGGCGGCGCCTTCTTCACTCTAGGACTGCTTGTCGGGGTCTTCGTTTTTCTGCGGCGCCGCGCCGGGAAAGCCGGGGAAAGACATCCCCGCGAACATGTTGCGGGCCTGGCTCTGGATCTGATCCTGGAACTGCACGAACATCTTCTGGCTCTGGTCGATATAGGCCTGCATCATGCTCTGCATCGCCGGGCCCTGCAGGTTCATGAACTGCGACCACAGCTCCTGCGGCGCGCGCGTATTGTCGCCGTACATGCGCTGCGACTGCTCCTGCAGCGACTTCTGCATTTCCTGGAAGGCATGGATATTTTTCTCCAGGTAGGCGCCCATCATGCCCTGCATCGCGTTGCCGTAGAAGCGGATCAGGTGCGACAGCAAGTCGGAGGAGAACATCGGCATGCCGCCCGATTCCTCCTCGAGGATGATCTGGAGCAGGATCTGGCGCGTCAGATCGTCGCCGGTCTTGGCGTCGATGACCTGAAAGTCCTCGTGCTTGAGCACCATCTGCTTCACGTCCACGAGCGTGATGTAGCTCGACGTCTTGGTGTCGTACAAGCGTCTGTTAGGGTACTTCTTGATCATCCGTACCTGGTTTTCCATTCCTTTCCCCTCAGTACATGTGCTGGCCACCGTTGATCGAGATGTTCGCCCCGGTCACGAACGCAGCCTCTTCCGAGCACAGATAGATGATCAACCCGGCGACCTCCTCGGGCATGCCGAGGCGGCCGACCGGGATCTGCGGCAGGATCTTCGAATCGAGAATTTCTTTCGGGATTGCGGTCACCATCTTGGTTCCGATGTAGCCCGGCGAAATTGTGTTGATCGTCACGCCCTTGCGCGCTACCTCGAGCGCGAGCGCCTTGGTGAAGCCGTGGATGCCGGCCTTCGCCGCAGAGTAGTTGGTCTGGCCGAAGGCGCCCTTCTGGCCGTTGACCGATGCGACGTTGATCACTCGGCCCCAATTGCGCCCCAGCATCCCGTCCATGACCTGCTTGGTCATGTTGAAGCAGGAATCCAGATTCGTGCGCATCACCGCGTCCCAATCGGCCTTGGTCATCTTCTTGAACGTCATGTCGCGCGTAATGCCGGCGTTGTTGACCAGGATGTCGATCGTGCCGCATTCCTTGACGATCTTCTCGCTCTTGGCGGCGCAGTCGTCGAAATCGACCACGTCCACGGGGTAGGCGGCGAATGCGTATCCCCGCCCCTTCATCTCCTCCAGCCACGATTTCCACTTGGTGTTCGAGGGCGAATATGTCACTGCCACCCGGTAGCCGGCGTCGACCATCTTGGTGGAGATCGACTCGCCCAGCCCGCCCATGCCGCCGGTCACGATTGCCAGCCTCTTGTCGGTCATGCTCCTCTCCTCCTCTTTGGCATTTCGCTCCAACTCCTACGACATGTACATGCCGCCGTTGATGGCGATATTCGCGCCTGTAATATAACCGGCTTCCTCCGACGCCAGAAAGGCGATCAGCGCCGCGATCTCCTCCGGATGCGCGAGGCGCCCCATCGGAATACCGGCCACGATCTTTTCTAGCACGTCCTTGCGGATCGACTTGACCATGTCGGTTTCGACATAGCCTGGGGATACCGAGTTCACGGTGACGCCCTTGCGCACCACCTCCTGCGCCAGCGCCTTGGCGAATCCATGCAGGCCGGCTTTCGCGGCGGAATAATTGGTCTGGCCGAACTGCCCCCGCTGCCCGTTGACCGAAGAAAGGTTCACGATCCGACCCCAGCCGCGCTCGGTCATGCCTTCGATTACCTGCTTGGTGACGATGAACGCGCTGTTCAGATTGGTGTTGATCACCGCGAGCCAGTCCGAGAGCGACATCTTCTTCAGCATGTTGTCGCGCACGATGCCCGCGCTGTTGACCAGGATGTCCACCGGACCGATCGCGGACTCGATCCTGCGCACCATCGCGGCCGCGGAGTCGAAGTCCGACACGTCGCCCTCGGCAGCGAACACGTTGTCGTAGCCCTCGGCGCGCAGCTGCGCCAGCCATTCATCTCTTTTTTCGTAGCCTGGCAGGCAATTCGCCGCCACCACGTTGTCGTTCATGCGGGCGAGCCTGCGGCATACCGCCGTGCCGATTCCGCCCATGCCCCCGGTTACCAGCGCCACGCGTTTAGTCATGCTCGATCTTTCATCGCTACGGGAAAATTCATCGCTCGACCGCGAACGCCACGCCCATGCCGCCGCCGATGCACAGCGACGCGAGGCCCTTCTTCGCGTCGCGCTTGGTCATTTCGTGCAGCAGCGTGACCAGGATGCGGCAGCCCGAGGCGCCAATCGGATGGCCGAGCGCGATCGCGCCGCCGTTCACGTTCACCTTCGAGGTATCCCAGCCCATCTGGCGGTTGACCGCGATCGCCTGCGCCGCGAACGCCTCGTTGATCTCCATCAGGTCGAGGTCCTGCGGCGTCCAGCCGGCGCGCGACAGGCAGCGCTTGGAGGCCGGCACCGGGCCCATACCCATGTACTTCGGGTCGACGCCGGCCGAGGAGAACGACTTGATGCGCGCGAGCGGCTTCAAGCCCAGCTCCTTCGCCTTGTGCGCCGAGGCGAGCACGACCGCCGCTGCGCCGTCGTTGATGCCCGAGGCGTTGCCGGCGGTGACGCTGCCTGCCTTGTCGAACGCGGGCTTCAGGCTCTTGAGCGAATCCAAGGTGGTGCCATGGCGCGGGAACTCGTCGTCGGAGAAGACCAGCGTGCCCTTTCTCGAGGCGATTTCGAACGGAATGATCTCGTCCGCGAACCTGCCGGCCTTTTGCGCCGCCTCGGTCTTTTGCTGCGAGGCGAGGGCGAACTCGTCCTGCGCCTCGCGCGTCACCGCGTACTCCTTGGCGACGTTCTCCGCGGTGACGCCCATGTGGTACTGGTTGTACACGTCCCACAGGCCGTCGACGATCATCGAGTCGATCATCTTGGCGTCGCCCATGCGGTAGCCTTCGCGCGAGCCCATCAGCACGTGCGGCGCGAGGCTCATCGATTCCTGCCCGCCCGCCACCACGATGTCGGCGTCGCCGTTGGCGATCGACTGCGCCCCGAGCATCGCGGCCTTGAGCCCCGAGCCGCACACCTTGTTGATCGTCATCGCCGGAACCATGTCCGGCAAGCCGGCGCCAAGCGCCGCCTGGCGCGCCGGGTTCTGGCCTGAGCCCGCGGCCAGAACCTGGCCCATGATCACTTCGGAGACCTGCTCCGGGGCGACGCCGCTGCGCTCGAGCAGCTTGCGGATCACGTGCGCGCCGAGCGCGGTCGCCTGGGTCTTGGCGAGCGTGCCGCCGAATTTTCCGATTGCGGTCCGGGCCGCGCCAACGATGAAGATTTCTTCCATCTCACACCTCCTGAATCGCTCGTTGCTTCACGTAGCGGCCGGGCGCAGGCTCGGTCGCCTTGTACTTGCGGTTGCCGGGGCGCGCGGGCGCCTCGCGCGCGCCGCCCTTGTACTGGGCCATCCAGTCGGCCCACTGCGGCCACCAGCTGCCCGGGCGTTCTTCGGCCCCCGCCAGCCAGGCTTCCGGATCCGCGGGATAGTCCGCGCCGCGCCAGTAGCTGCGCCGGTTTTTCGCCGCCGGATTGATCACCCCGGCGACGTGCCCGCTGGCACCCAGCAGGAAGGTCTTCTCGCCCCCCAGCAGGCCGACCGAACCGTAGGCCGAGCGCCACGGCACGATGTGGTCCTCGCGCGTCGCGAGGATGAATGACGGCCGGTCGACCTTGCCCAGGTCCAGCTCGACGCCGCAGTTCCTGAGCGCCCCCGGGACGCGCAGCCGGTTCTCGAGATAGGTATTGCGAACGTAGTAGCAATACATCGGCCCCGGCAGGTTGGTGCTGTCGGCGTTCCAGTACAGCAAGTCGAACGCGGCCGGCGTGCCTCCCATCAGGTAGTTGTTGACCACGTAAGGCCACACCAGGTCGTTCGCGCGCAGGCTCGAGAACATGTATGCCAGGTGCGAGCCGGGGAAAATCCCCCCCTGGCCGATCAGCGCTTCGCGCGCGGCCAAGCTCGCCTCGTCGACGAACAGCCCGATCTGACCCGTTGCGCCGAAATCCAGCATCGTCGCGAGGTAGGTGACGCTCTCGACCAGCTCTTCGCCCTTGCCCGCGAGCACCGCGAGCGCGGCACCGAGCAGCGTGCCGCCGACGCAAAAGCCGAGCGCATTCACCCGGTCGCTGACGGCGATCTCCTGCGCCACCCGCAGCGCGCGCAATACGCCCTGCTCGATGTAGTCGTCCCAGGTCAGCGCTCCAAGCTCCGGGCCGATGTTGCGCCACGAGACCATGAACACGGTATGCCCGGCGTCGACCGCGTAGCGCACGAACGAATTCTCGGGCTGCAGATCGAGGATGTAGAACTTGTTGATGCAAGGCGGCACCATCACCAGCGGGCGCTTGCCCACCTGCGCGCCGGACGGTGCGTACTGGACAAGCTGGATGAGCGCGTTCTCGTACACCACGCGCCCCGGGGCGGTCGCCAGATTGCGCCCCACTTCGAAGGCGGATTCGTCGCTCTGGCTCAGGCGCCCTTTATGCGAATCCGCGATCAGGTTCGCTAGTCCCCGGGACAGGCTTTCGCCCCGGGTCTCGAGCGCGCGCCGCAGCGCCTCCGGGTTGGTGGCAACGAAGTTCGCCGGCGACATGGCGTCGATCCACTGCTTGACCGCGAAGCGCACCCGGTCCTTGGCCGCAGCGTCGAGCTGCGCGCCTTCCACCAGCTCGTCGAAGTAGCGCGCCGAAAGCAGGTACGACTGCCTCAGGTAGTCGTAGAACGGGTTCTCCCGCCAGGCCTTGGCCGCGAAGCGGCGATCGCCCGATTCCGGCGCAACCACCGGCGCGGACCCGGGTCCGGCCGCGAGCGCCATCCAGAGCTGCGCCTGCTTCTCGGCGTAAGAGGCCTGCAGAGCCGGCAAGCGCGCGCCGCCGAGCTCGCGCGCCCAGTCGGCAGGGAGCGTGCCGTGCGCCTGCGCGGCGCCTCCGACCAAACGCATCCAGCCCTGCGTCATCTCGTTGCCCGCCTGTGCAATCGCCGCCAGGAGGGCCTCGGGAGAACTGGGTTGCGCGGCCATCGAGGT
>JBOIFB010000095.1:0-10239 GCA_050741415.1 Burkholderiales bacterium
ACCGCGCGGCGATGGCCGCCGAAGCGAGCACGGGCTTCCTCGCGCAGTGCGCGCGCCGCCTGCCGGCGCTCAATTTCGCGGCGCGCGACAGCGGCCGCATCTACCTGCGCATCGAGGCCGGCCGCCCGGCCTGGGCCGAGCCGGTGGCGCTCGCCGCCGCGCTCGAGGACGCCGAGACGCGGGCCGGGATCCTGGCGGTGGCGCCGCAGGCGTGCGAGGCGCCGGCGCGGCGCGCGGCCGACGTGCCGCGGATCGAGCGCCGGCACACGCTGGGGAGCTAGGCGCCGCGCGCGGCGAGCCTAGACGCCGTAAGCCTTGCGGATCAGGGTGAGCGGGTGGGCCTTCTCGGCCTTGCCCGAGCTGCCGCTTTCGTTCATTCCCTGCAGGATGTGGCGCGCGGCGATCGGGCAGTCCGAGCTCACGTAGTCCGGCTCGCTGCCCGCCATCTGGCGGAACACCGGGCGGCCGATCTTCATCGAGTTGGCGTAGTACTCGGTCTTGACGCCCCAGGTGCCGTCGTGGCCGGCGCAGCGCTCGACAGTATTGAGCTCGGTGCCGGGCACCAGCTCGAGCAGCTCGCGCGTCTTCTGCCCCATGTTCTGCACCCGCGAATGGCAGGGGATGTGGTACGACACCTTGCCGAGCTTTGCGCTGAAGTCGGTCTTGAGCAGCCCGTCGCGCTTGCGCATGATCAGGTACTCGAACGGGTCGAACATCGCCTGCTGCACCGCCTTGACCTCGGGGTCGTGCGGGAACATGAGCGGCAGCTCCTGCTTGAACATCAGCGCGCAGGAAGGCACCGCGGCGAGAATCGCGTAGCCTTCGCGCGCGAGCTTCGCCAGGGGCGGGATGTTCGCTTCCTTGTGCTTCGCCACCGATTCGAGGTCGCCCAGCTCGAGCTTGGGCATGCCGCAGCAGGATTCCTTCTCGACCAGCACGTAGGGAACCTCGTTGTGCTCGAGGATCGCGAGCAGGTCGTCGCCGATGCCGGGTTCGTTGTAATTCACGTAGCAGGTGGCGAAGATCGCGGCCTTGCCCGGCGCGTTCTTGCCGTCCCTGACCGGAAAGTCCTTCGAGCGCGCCGCATTGGGGCGGAACTTGCGGCTGGCGTAGGGCGGCAGCTCGCGCTCCTTCGCCACGCCGAGCGTCTTTTCCATCAGGCCGCGCGCGGCGCCGTTGCGGTTGAGCGCGTTGACCGTCTGCACCACCACCGGAATCGTGGCCAGCTTGCCGAGCGCGTCGGTGGAGGAGAGCAGGCGGTCGCGCAGGCGCGCGCCCTCGCGCCTGAACTTGACCGCCTTGGCGCGCAGCTGCACGTGCGGGAAGTCGACGTTCCACGGATGCGGCGGCACGTACGGACACTTCGTCATGTAGCACAGGTCGCACAGGTAGCACTGGTCGATCACCTTCCAGTAGTCCTGCTTGGCGACCCCGTCGATCTCCATCGTCTTGCTTTCGTCGATCAGGTCGAACAGGGTCGGAAACGCGGTGCACAGGTTCACGCAGCGGCGGCAGCCGTGGCAGATCCCGTATACGCGCTCGAGCTCCTGGTCGAGCGCGTCCTGGTCGTAGAAGGCGTCGCTTTTCCAGTCGAGCGGGTGGCGGGTCGGCGCTTCCAGGTTGCCTTCGCGTTCGGCCATGGTCTTGTTCCTTGTGGGTTCGCGTCAGGGTAGCGAGCGCCTGCCGATCAATCAAATCGATTTTCGCAATTTGCCGGATTGCGCGCCGCTATGGGTCGCTCGTGCGTCTAAAATGCATCCATGCTAGCGATGCGGCTGCACGCCGCGCGCACACCGCTGCGCGCCGAGCACCTCGCGCGGCCCGAACCGGGGCCCGGCCAAGTGCTGATCGAGGTCGCGGCCTGCGGCGTGTGCCGCACCGACCTGCACGTGGTCGACGGCGAGCTCGCCGAGTGCCGCTATCCCTTGGTGCCCGGGCACGAGATCGTCGGCCGCGTGGTGCGAGGCGGTACGCGCTTCGCCGCGGGTGCGCGCGTCGGCGTGCCGTGGCTGGGCTGGACCTGCGGCGCGTGCGAATACTGCGCGAGCGGGCAGGAGAACCTGTGTCCGCAGGCGCGCTTCACCGGCTACACGCTCGACGGCGGCTACGCCGAATACGCGCTCGCGGACGAGCGCTTCTGCTTCGCGCTGCCCGAGCGCTACGACGACGCCGAGGCCGCTCCGCTGCTGTGCGCTGGGCTGATCGGCTACCGCTGCTACGCCTTCGCGGGCGACGCGCAGCGCATCGGCCTGTACGGCTTCGGTGCCGCGGCACACATCCTGGCGCAGGTCGCGCGCGCCCAGGGGCGGAGGGTTTATGCCTTTACCAGGCCCTCCGATACTCGAGGCCAGGAATTCGCCCGCAAATGCGGCGCGCAGTGGGTCGGTGCCTCGGATGAGGCCCCGCCCGAGCCGCTCGATGCGGCGATCATCTTCGCCCCGACAGGCGCCCTGGTGCCGCAGGCGCTCGCGGCGGTGAAAAAGGGCGGCCGCGTAGTCTGCGGCGGGATCCACATGAGCGACATCCCGTCGTTTCCCTACGCGCTGCTCTGGGGCGAGCGGCGCCTGCAGTCGGTAGCCAACCTCACCCGCGCCGACGGCGAAGCGTTCATGCGCGTCGCCGCGGACACGCCGATCCGGACCGCAATCGCGACCTATCCCCTGGCGCAGGCAAACGAGGCGCTCGCCGCGCTGCGCGAGGGTGCGCTGGAGGGCGCGGCGGTGCTCGTGCCGCGCGATCGCGGCTAGGCCTTCGGCCCGAGCAGCTGCGCCAGGCCCTCGGCGTCCAGGATGCGCACGTGCTTTTGCCGCACCTCGATCAGGCCGTCTTCCTGGAACTTGGAGAAGAGTCGACTTACGGTCTCGAGCTTGAGGCCGAGGAAGCTGCCGATCTCCTCGCGCGTCATGCGCAGGTGGAAGTCGGTGCGCGAGTAGCCGCGCTTGATGAAG
Source organism: Burkholderiales bacterium (assembly GCA_050741415.1). Taxonomy (GTDB): domain Bacteria; phylum Pseudomonadota; class Gammaproteobacteria; order Burkholderiales; family SG8-39; genus DAHVFK01. The sequence goes on from JBOIFB010000095.1 coordinate 2,949, forward strand.
CGCTTGGAGAGATTGAGCAGGAACGCCGCCAGACGCTCCTCGGCGCGCATCGAGCCGAGCAGCATCATCACGCCGTGATCGCGCACGATTTCCCGCGAGAGCACCGCGTGCAGGTGGCGCTGCAGCGCACGCACCTCCCAGGACAGCTCCTCGATGAGCGAGAACGGCATCACGCACACCTCGCTGTCCTCGAGCGCGCTGGTAGTGCCGTTGTAGCGCCCCGCGCCGATGCCGTCCATGCCGAGCAGCTCGCCGCCCATGGAAAAGCCGGTGACCTGCTCGCGGCCCTCGTTGTCGATCACGCTGGTCTTGAAAAAGCCGCTGCGCACGGCGTAAATGGCACTGAAACCGTCGCCCGCGTTGAACAGCCGCTCACCGCGTTTGAGGCGCCGACGCGCGTAGACGATCTGCTCGACCCGCTGCAGGTCCTCCTCGGACAGGCCCTGCGGCAGGCACAGCTCGCGCAGGTTGCAGTTCGAGCAGGTGGTCTCGAACTTGTGCGGCGCGAGCGGAACATCGGCGCGCAGCGGGATCACGTTGGGGGCGATGGCACGGGCAGCGGCGAGGGACATGGACGGTCCTTGTTTCGTTCAGTGCGGTTTGGCGGCGCGCTCGAGGATCGCCTCGCGCACGCGCTCGAATTCAGTGGTCTTGTCGAACAGGTTGCGCGCCCCGAGCCGCTCGGCCAGGCGCCGGTAGGGCTCGGAGGCGAAGTTGGTGAGCATGTAGACGTCGATTCCGGGCGCAGCGCGGTGCACCGCGCGCAGCACGTCGAAGCCGCTGCCTTGGGCGAGCTTGAGATCGAGCACGACGAGATCCGGGCGCGCGGCGAGGATGCCTTCGATCGCTTCGCTCGCGCCGCTCGCGCGCCCGACCATGCGGGCGCCATCGACCGTGGCGAGCAGCGCCTCCAGGCGCTCAAGGATCACGGGCGAGTCCTCGACCAGATAGACCCGCAGGGCGGAGGATTCGACGGAGCGTTTGAGCGCGGCTTGCATGTTGCGCACTTTGCCCGCGCCGCCCGCGCCCGCCTATCGGCGCAGGCTGATTGTGCCTGTAGGCGCTTTCCTACCCCGCACCGGAATCAGCCCTCGAGCAGGTCGTGCTCGATCGCGTAGCGCACCAGCTCGGCGGTGCTGCCCAGGCCGAGCTTCTGCAGGATGCGCGCCTTGTGGGTGCTGACGGTCTTGACCGACAGGTTGAGCAGATCGGCGATCTCGGTCGGCCTCTGCCCGCCGGCGAGCATGCGCAGCACCTCGAACTCGCGGTCCGAGAGCGCCGCGTGCGCGCCGCCGCCTTTGATCAGGCTCGCCGCGGCCGTTTCACTGATGTGCACGCCCCCGGCGGCGACCTTGCGGATCGCGCGCAGCAGCTGGTCGGCGGCGCTGTCCTTGGTCAGATAGCCCGAGGCACCGGCCTTGAGCGCGCGCGCGGCGTACTGCTGCTCGCCGTGCATCGACAGCACCAGCAGGCGCAGCGCCGGCTTCTCGATCTTCAGCCGCTTGATCAGGTCGATCCCCGCCAGGCCCGGCATCGACATGTCGAGCAGCGCGAGGTCGTAGTCGTTAGCCTTCGCCAGCGCGAGCGCTTCGTCGCCGTTGGCGGCCTCGCCCGCGATCTCCAGGTCGGGCGCCGCGGCCAGGATCTGCTTCAGCCCCTCGCGCACCAGTTTGTGGTCGTCGGCCAGCAGCAGGCGGATCATGCGCGCCGTCCGTCCGCGAGAGGCGCGCGCGCAAGCGGCACGCGCGCGCACACCCGGGTGCCGCCGCGCGGCGCGCGCGACACCTCGAGCTCGCCGCCGAGGTAGAGCATGCGCTCGCGCATGCCCTTTACTCCCAGCGAGCGCGGCTTGGCGAGCGCCTCGGCCGAAATACCGCGCCCATCGTCCTCGATCTCCAGCACCAGCTGGCCGTCGCTTGCCTCGAGCGCCGCCCAGGCGCGCTTCGCCCCCGAGTGGCGCGCGATGTTGGTGAGCGCCTCCTGCAGCACGCGGTAGACCGCGATCGCGCTGTCGCGCCCGAGCGCTTCGAGCCGCTCCGCCGGGGGCAGGTCGATGCGGCATTCGATGCCCGAGCGGCGCGCGAAGTCCTCCACCAGCCAACCGGCGGCGTCCGCGAGCCCCAGGTCGTCGAGCATCAGCGGGCGCAGGTCGGCGGCGATGCGGCGCACCGAGCCCACCGTCTGGTCGAGCACCTCGTTCATCTGGCGCGCCTTGGCTTCGAGCGCCGGGCCGAGCCCCGGCAGGCGCTCGCGCAGCCACGACAGGTCCATCTTCATTGCGGTCAGCAGCTGGCCCAGCTCATCGTGCAGCTCGCGCGCGATGAGCGTTTTCTCCTCCTCGCGCGCCTCGAGCACCTGGGCCGAGAGCTCGCGCAGCTCGCTTTGCTGGCGCCTGAGCTGGTCCTCGGTCTGCTTGCGCGCGGTGATGTCGCGCAGGATCACCGTGTAGTAGCGCTTGCCCTCGACCTCGGTCTGCGAGATCGAAGCCTCGATCGGGAACTCCTCGCTGCCGTCGGCGCGGAGCGCGGCCAGGGTGGTCATGTCCCCCATGCGCCGGCTGGTGATGCCGGTGTGGCCGAAGCGCTCGATATGGCCGTGGTGCGCGGCCCGGTAGCGCAGCGGCAGGAAGCGCTCGAGCGTGCCGCCGATCGCCTCCTCGCGCCGGCAACGGAAGACCTGTTCGGCGGCGCGGTTGAACAGCACGATCTTCTGCTCGGAATCGACCGTGATGATCGCGTCCATGGCCGATTCGACGATCGCCGCGAGCTGGGCCTCGCTCTCGTGCGCGGCCAGCTCGGCGCGCGCCGAGACGGTGCCCGCGCGCTCCTCGGCGCGCAGCATGGAGCGCAGCGCGACGATGACGGCGACGCCGACCACGATGACGTCCCCGATCAGCACCGCGCCGAACAGCCAGGGTGCGCGGTCGCCGAGCACGATAGCGGCCAGGTTGAGGCCGAGCAGCACGGCGGCTGCCGCGATGCCGGTCGCCCGGACGAAGCGGTCGTTCATCGCGCGGCGGCTCCTCGCGCTACTTGATCAAGGTCAATGTAGCGGCCTTGCGCGGGGGCATAGTGCGAAGGACCATGTCGTACCCTTCCTCCGAACTCGTTATCGACCCGGTCCTGATTCGCAAGTACGACGTCAGCGGCCCGCGCTACACGTCGTACCCGACCGCGGACCGGTTCGTCGAGGCTTTCGGCGAAGCCGAGTTCCGCGGCTGGCTGGAGAAGCGCAACATCGGCGGCATCGCCCAGCCGCTGTCGGTATACGTGCACCTGCCGTTCTGCGACACGGCCTGCTACTACTGTGCGTGCAACAAGGTCGTGACCGGCGACCATGGCAAGTCGGCGAAGTATATCAACACGCTCGGCAGGGAACTGGAGCTGCTCGCCGCGCCGCTGGGCGAGGAGCGGCGCATCGGCCAGATGCACTGGGGCGGCGGCACGCCGACCTTTCTCACCCGGGATGAAACGCGCGACCTGGTGGCGCAGCTCGACGCCCGGTTCGTGCGCGAGCCGGGCTGCGAGTGCTCGATCGAGGTCGACCCGCGGCGCATCGAGCCCGGCCGGGTGGCCTTCCTGGGCGGGCTCGGCTTCAACCGCATCTCGATCGGGGTGCAGGACTTCGACCCGGCGGTGCAGCAGGCGGTGCACCGCATCCAGAGCGAGGCCGAGACGCGGCGCGCGATCGAGGAGGCGCGCGCGAACGGATTCCGCTCGGTCAACCTCGACCTGATCTACGGCCTGCCCAGGCAGACCCTGGACAGCTTCAACAGCACGCTCGACAAGATTCTCGCGCTCGACCCCGATCGCATCGCGCTGTACAACTACGCTCATCTGCCGCAGATCTTCAAGACCCAGCGCCGCATCGACGCGCCCGAGCTGCCCTCGGCCGAAACCAAGCTGCAGATCATGACGCTGGCAATCGGGCGCCTGACGCGCGCCGGGTACCTCTACATCGGCATGGACCACTTCGCCAAGCCGGACGACGAGCTCGCGGTGGCGCAGCGCCAGGGGCGGCTGCAGCGCAACTTCCAGGGCTATTCGACGCGGCCCGACAGCGACATGCTGGGCCTGGGCGTGTCCTCGATCGGACGCGTCGGCCCGACCTACTACCAGAACCTGAAAAGCCTGGAGGAGTACTATGGCGCGATCGAAGAAGGCCGTCTGCCGGCGTGGCGCGGGCTCGAGCTGACCCAGGACGATCTGCTGCGGCGCGCGGTGATCCAGGCCCTGACCTGCCATTTCCGGCTGTCGCTCGAGTCGATCGAGATCTCGTATCTGATCGATTTCCGGCGCTACTTCGCCGACGAGATGGCCGAGCTCGCCACGCTCGCCGACGAGGGCCTGGTCGAGCTGCAGCCGGACTGGATCACGGTCACGCCGCGCGGCCGACTGCTGGTGCGGGTGGTGGCGATGGTATTCGACCGCTACCTGCGTACCCGGCGCGAGCACGCGCGCTACTCGAAGGTGATCTAGCGGTGAGCGCCGAGGAGGGAGCAATGAACAAGGCGATCAGGAAACTGCGCGAAGAGCACCGCTCGATCAGTGCGGTGGTGCACGCGCTGGAGCAGCTCGCGCACGCGGCGCAGGATGCTTCGGTGCGGCCCGGGTTCGAGGTGTTCCGCGCCATGCTGTACTACATCGACGCCTTCCCCGAGCGCCAGCACCACCCCAAGGAGGACGAGCACCTGTTCGCGCGCCTGCGTCTGCGCGCGCCGCAGGCCGGGCCGATGCTGGACGGCCTGCACGCCGAGCACGCCAGGTGCGCCGGGCTGATCCGCGACCTCGAGCAGGCCTTGCTCGCGTTCGAGCAGAGCTGGCCCAACGGCGCGGCGGAGTTCGCCGCCGTAGTGGACGAGTACGCGCGCTTTCACCGCGCGCACATGCGCAAGGAGGAGCACGACGTGCTGCCGCTGGCGGAAAAAACGCTCCGGCCCGAGGACTGGGACGCGATCGAGCAGGCCTTCGCCGCCAACACCGACCCGTTCTCCGACCCGCAGTACCACACCGACTTCAGCAAGCTGTATGCGCGCATCGTCGAGCTCGCACCCGACCCGATCGGGTTCGGCGCGCCCTGGAAGAAGGCCGGCGCCTAGGCACGCGGCAGCAGGACCTCGAGCTCGCGGATGCGCTGCTCGAGCTCGGCCAGGCGCTCGCGGTAGGCGAGCAGCAGCGCAAGGCCCGGCGCGCCGAGATCGAACGCGGCGCGCAGGCGCGCGGCGTCGCGCGCGAGCGCCAGCGCATCCCCGGCAAAGCGCCAGTCCTCCGGCCGCTCGCCCTGCGGGGCGAACACGCCGTACTCGACCAGCTCGACGATCTCGGCCCGGGTCAGCCCCGAGGCGGATTCGAGCTCGAGCAGCACGATCCGCTCGCCGCTCATTCGCTGGACGTTCATTCGAAGTGTCCGCGCGGGTTGAACTTGGACTCGGCGCGCAGCGCCTCGAACAGCTCCTTCTCGCGCCCGGAGAGCACGCTCGGCGCCGCGATGCTGAGGATCGCGTACAGGTCGCCCGCGCCGCTCTGCGGCCGCGGCAGTCCCTTGCCGGCGAGGCGCAGGCGTTGCCCGGCTTTGGAGCCCGGCGGGATCTTCATCGTCACCTGTCCGTCGAGGGTCGGCACCCGGATCTCGGCCCCGAGCGCCGCTTCCCAGGGCGCGAGCGGCAGGTCGAGGTACAGGTCGTGGCCGTTGGGCTTGAACAGCGGGTGCGGGTGCAGCGCGATGTCGAGATACAGGTCGCCCGCCGGCCCGCCTTTCGCGCCGGCGCCGCCCTGGCCGCGCAGGCGCAGCCGCTCGCCGTCGGTGACGCCCTTGGGGATGCGCGCCTGCACCCGCTTGCCGCCGCCCAGGTCGAGCGTCACCTCGGCGCCGCGCGCGGCATCGTGCAGGCCGATGTGCACCCCGACCTCGTAGTCGCGCCCGCGGCGCGGGCCCTGGCGCGCGTGCACGCCGCCGAAGGAGGCGAACAGATCCGACAGGTCGATTCCGCCCAGGTCGTCCGTGCCGCCGGCGTGGAAGCGCTCGGACCAGTCCGGCGGCGGGCGGAAGTCCTGCCCCGGGCGGAAGCTCCCCAAGCCGTCGTAGGCGGCGCGCTTTTCCTTGTCCTTGAGCGTCTCGTAGGCCTCCGATACCTCCTGGAAGTGCTCCTTGGCGTCGGCCTCTTTGGACACGTCCGGGTGGTACTTGCGCGCGAGGCGCCGGTACGTCTTCTTGATCTCCTCGTCGCTCGCACCGCGCGCGACCCCGAGGATCTGGTAATAGTCCTTGTATTTCATGGGTCCGCGAACAGTATGGTGGCGGGCCGCCCGGTTTTCCAGCTCAACGGCAGACCAGCACGGGAATCGTCGAGTGCGTCAGCACCTTGGTGGTCTCGCTGCCCAGCAGCAGACCCGAGAGGCCGCGCCGGCCGTGCGAGGCCATCACGATCAGGTCGGCGCGCTTGGACTTCGCCTGGCGCACGATGCCCTCCCAGGCCTGGTCCGCAGTCAGCCAGCCGACCTTGCACGGCACCCCCGCGGTGCGGGCCTCGATCTCGACCACTGCGAGCGCCTTCCTGGCTTCCTTCTCGGACATTTCCTTGTAGCGCTTGGGAGTGATTTCCGGCAAGTAGATCGCCGCCTCGCCGTACATCGGCGGCACGAAAGGCGGGATTACGTACAGCCCGGTGACGCGCGCGCCAAGCTTGCCCGCGAGCCTGGCGGCGGTCTTGACGGCCTTGGCCGACAGCCTGCTGCCGTCGGTGGGAACCAGGACGTGCTTGTACATAGGAAGGTCTCCTTTAAGCCGTTGGGGTCGGATCCGATTCTATCTCGCGCCCGCCGTGCGCGACGCCGACCGGCCCGATCACCTTCTCCTCGCCCGTGCCGGCTCGACTCAGGCCAACAACGGCGCGGCGGAATCGGCGAAAATCGCGCCATGTCCGTCTTTTTCTGGGTCAAGTCCATCCACGTCGGCAGCGTCTGCCTGAGCATTGCAGGGTTCCTCGCGCGCGGCGTGCTGATGCTGCGCGGCTCGCCGCTGCTCAAGGCGCGCTTCGTTCGCATCGCGCCGCACGTGCTCGACACGGTGCTGCTCGCGAGCGCGCTGTGGCTTTGCTGGCTGCTGGGCCAGTATCCGTTCGTGCAAGGCTGGCTCACCGCCAAGGTGCTGGGTTTGCTCGCCTACATCGTGCTCGGCACGATCGCGCTCAGGCGCGGGCGCAGCCGGCGCGTGCGCGCCGCGGCGTTCGCGGCGGCGCTGGCGACGGTGGCCTACGTGGTGACGGTGGCGATCGCGCACGACCCGCGCGGGC
>JBOIFB010000096.1:0-10227 GCA_050741415.1 Burkholderiales bacterium
ACCCATGACCGTCACGACCGGCGGGCGCGTCACAGCCTCTGCCGCAGCTTCTTCCACGACGTCGCTCAGATAGGACTCGGGATCTTCGAGTTTCGCCGGCTTGCCCTTATGCCCCATCTCCTCGACCACAATCATCGCCGTCTCTTGATCCAGGACCTGATTGATCGTTGCCATACTGCCCAGCTTCATCAGGGTCTTGATGACCTCAGCCGCCTTTACCGACATCTTGTGTGCCAGCTCGCCCACCGTGATGGTCTCCGGCACTGCTACCTCGCGCACGACCGGTTCCGTCGGTTGCGAAAACCCCGGTTGCTCCGCCACAGCAGCCGAAGGACGGTGTCGGGCACCGCCACGCGCATGCCAGCCACCCACCCCGCCGCCCGCGTCGCCGCGGGTTTTGATCATGCGCCGGCGCACGGAATCGTCGCGCAGGACGGTCGTCGTCTTCACCTTCTTCACCTTCCTCTCTACCTTGCCTTCCTCACCTTTCGGTTTGGGCGCATGAAGCGTGCCCTCCGAGGCCGCAGCCGCAGAACCTGGCACGGCAGCCTTCTGCAACGCCGCCTGCGCTTCCCGTTCGGCCTGTTTCAGCTCCGCTTCACGCTTTTCACGCTCCTGCTTGTCGTGCAACTCCTGCGCCTGGATCTCGGCCAGCTGCCGCTGGCGGCGCGCTTCCTCCTCGCGCAACTCGATTTCCTTGGCGTCCAGCGCGGACGTCGGCGGGATAGCCGCCGCAGAAGCTGGAGCCGAAGCTTGAGCGGGCACTGGAGTCGTCACCCCCTCGTCCGCAGCCTCGGACGGATCGCGCTTCACGAACACCCGTTTCTTGCGCACCTCAACCTGAATGGTGCGCGCCTTACCCGAGGAATCCGACTTCTTAATCTCGCTCGTTTGCTTGCGCGTGAGAGTAATCTTGTTCCTTGCCTCTGCGGACCCATGCGATTTGCGCAGGTACTCCAGAAGCCGGGACTTGTCCTGTTCCGTTAATGAGTCCTCGGGGACGCGCTTCTCCACGCCCGCGGCGCGCAGTTGCTCGAGCAGGATCGACGGCGGTACTTTAAGCTCGCTGGCGAATTGTGCGACGCTGGTCTGAGCCACGTTACTGGACCTCCTTGTGCGCTGCCTGGCCGGTGGCGGCTTCGTCCGCGAACCAGTGCGCACGCGCCGCCATAATCAAGTTCTTCGCGCGCTCCTCGTCGATCCCGCTGAGCTCGGCGAGCTCGTCGACCGCCAGGTCCCCTAGGTCGTCACGCGTCTTTACGCCGCCCTCCGCGAGTTTGGCGGCAAGTTGGGTATCCATCCCCTCCAACTGGAGCAGGTCAGCGGCCACCCCCTCAACTTTCTCCTCGTTCGCTATCGCAGCGACTAGCAGCGCGTTCCGCGCACGATTGCGAAGTTCGTTGACGGTATCCTCGTCGAGCGCTTCGATTTCGAGCAACTCGTTAATCGGCACGTATGCGATTTCCTCCAGGGTCGAAAAGCCTTCCTGGATCAAGATGTCTGCGACCTCCTCGTCGACATCCAGCCGCTCGATGAACAAATTGCGCGTACGCCCGCTTTCCTCAGCCTGCTTGGTGGCGGACTCCTCCTCGGTCATTAAATTGATCTGCCATCCTGTGAGCTCCGAGGCGAGCCGCACATTCTGCCCGCTGCGGCCGATGGCGATTGCGAGATTCTCCTCGTCAACCACCACGTCCATCGCATGCTTCTCCTCGTCGACCACGATCGAGGACACTTCCGCGGGCGCCAGTGCGCCGATCACGAATTGCGCCGGATCCGCCGACCAAAGCACGATATCAACGCGTTCGCCCGCCAGTTCCTGGGTGACCGCCTGCACGCGAGAGCCGCGCATGCCCACACAGGTGCCGATCGGATCGATGCGCTTGTCGTTGGAATGCACGCCGATCTTCGCCCGGATTCCCGGATCGCGCGCGGCGGACTTGATTTCCAGCAAGCCTTCCTCGATTTCCGGCACTTCGAGCTCGAACAGCTTCATGATGAATTGCGGGGCTGTGCGCGATAGTATGAGCTGTGGCCCACGCGCGCCACGGTCGATCTTCATCACCCAGGCTCGGACGCGGTCGCCGATGCGCAGGTTTTCCTTCGGAATCATCTGATCGCGCGGCAACAGTGCTTCGAGCCTTCCGGACTCGACGATGGCGCTGCCGCGCTCCATCCGCTTAACGGTGCCCGTTACCAGCTCATCGCCTCGCGACAGAAAGTCGTTCAGAATCTGCTCTCGCTCCGCATCGCGGATACGCTGCAGGATCACCTGTTTGGCCGTCTGCGCCCCAATGCGTCCGAACTCGATCGGCTCGAGTGCCTCCTCTACATGGTCATCGAGTTTAAGCTCGGGATTGCGCTGTTGCGCTTCCGCCAGTGCAATCTGCGCCGCTGGTATTTCCAGGGCGTCGTCCGGCACCACTTTCCAGCGCCTGAATGAATCGTAGTTTCCCGTGTTGCGATCGATTGCGACGCGTACGTCGACGTCGTCGCTGAAGCGCTTCTTGGTGGCCGAGGCAAGCGCCATTTCCAGCGCAGCGAATACAACGTCGCGATTGACGTTCTTCTCTCGCGCCAGAGCGTCCACAAGAAGCAGAATTTCACGACTCATTGAATACTCTCCAAATTGCTTACAAGTCCGGAACCAGCCGCGCACGTTCCATGCCTGCGAGGCTCAATTCGACCGTCTGACCGTCGACGACTATCGTCACGACCTCGCCCATCGCTCCTTGCAGCGTTCCGACGTAGCGACGCCTGCCGTTCGCGTCCGCTGCCCGCATACGCACCTCCACCTTCTGGCCGGCGAACCGCGCAAAATCCGCCGCCTTGCGCAGCGGCCGATCGAGGCCCGGCGACGAAACCTCGAGGCGGTCGAAATCGATGCCCTCGACCGCGAAAACGCGCGCCAAGTGGTGACTGACTTCGGCGCAATCGTCAACTGACACACCACCCGCCTTGTCGATGAAGACACGCACCATCCGGCCTCTGCCCGACACCTGTGTGTCGACCAACTCGAAACCCAAACCCGCCACGGCGGGCTCCACTACGCTGGCGATCGCCCCCATATACCCGTTCGGCTGCGCAAACAAAAAATGGGCCGAAGCCCATCGCGCCTTTGCGACCCCAAAACAATGCCTAAGGGCCCTAAAGCTTTTGAAGTTTAACAGCTTTTCCAGCGACGGACAATCCTTCCGCCGCAAAGTTCGCGCTACAACCCGGGCGAAGTCGCGGACAGCAATTCACGCACCCGTCGCGGCTCAAGCTCTCGCCATTGCCCGGGATCGAGGTCCCGTGGCAGGTGAATCGGCCCAAAGCCGGTCCGAACCAGTCGATTCACGCGCTGGCCGACAGCCTCGAAAAGCCGGCGCACCTCGCGATTGCGCCCTTCTCGCAGCGCAACGTTGTACCAGCGATTTGCGCCGGAATCGCCGCCAAGTGCGTCGATCCGCTCGAACGCCGCCTTCCCGTCGTCGAGCTCGACTCCCTCCAGTAGCCGGCGCCGCTCAGCGGGACCGAGACGCCCGTGCGCCCGAACCGCGTATTCGCGAAGCATCCCGAATCGCGGGTGCATCATCCGGTTAGCGAGTTCTCCGGAATCGGTGAACAGCAGCAACCCCGAAGTGTTTATGTCCAACCGGCCGACTGCCGCCCACTTTGCGCCGCTCACGCACGGCAGGCGCGTAAACACCGTCGGGCGACCGCCTGGATCACGACGCGTAACAAGCTCGCCGACAGGCTTGTGATAGAGCAGTACGCGCGGCAGTTCGGTCGCGTCCCGCAAGGCAACCGGCCGGCCATCGACGCACACCCGGTCGGCGAACGTCGCTCGGTCCCCTAGCTGCGCCACTCGACCATCGACCGACACACGCCCGGCGCTGATCCAGCCTTCGATCGTCCGACGCGAGCCCAATCCGGCCGCCGCGAGCAGCTTTTGCAGGCGTTCAGGTGCGCGCGCGTCAGGCGCCGGTTGCGGATTCGGCGTGCTCTGCCGGCGTGGTTGGCGACTTGGCGTCGCTCGCGTCTGTCTGGGCCGTGGCGGGTTCACCTTGCAGCGTCCTGGCAATTTCTTCGAGCGGCGGCAGCTCCTCGAGTGAGCGGAGCCCGAGGTCATCGAGAAACGCCTTGGTGGTCGCGTAAAGCGCGGGGCGACCGGGAGTCTCGCGATGGCCGACCGCGTCGATCCAGCCTCGGCTCTCGAGCGTCTGTATGATCTGTGCCGAAACCGTCACACCGCGAATGTCCTCGATATCGCCGCGCGTCACCGGTTGACGATAAGCGACGATTGCGAGCGTTTCCATCACGGCACGGGAATAACGTGGCGCTCGCTCCGGGTTTAGACGATCGACGTAGAACTGGAACTCCGGCCTGGTCTGGAACCGCCAGCCGCTCGCCAGGTTCACCAGCTCCACGGCACGCTCGTGCCATTCCTCGCGCAACTCGCCTAAAAGGCGCCGCAGCGTATCCGGTCCGATTTCCTCGTCGAACAATCGCTTCAGGTCCGCGAGCGAAAGCGGCTCATTCGAAGAGAGCAGTGCCGCCTCGATAACACGTTTGACCTCAGTCGGACTCAGCATTCGCTAATTTTACGTAAATGGGCGCAAAACATTCAGATTGAGTTATTTCGATTAGAAGCTCGCGGGCCAGCTCCAGCAGCGCGAGGAAATTCACCACCAGAACCGCGACACCCCGCGTCGAGTCGAACAGCTCCGAGAACTCGAATATTCGATGCTCGCGCAGCCGACGCAGTATCGCGCTCATGTGCGCGCGTACCGACAGTTCCTCGCGTGATACACGATGGTGCGTGGCGAGTCGGGCGCGCGTGAGCAGGCCGCGCCACGCTTCCGCGAGATCCCGTGCTTCCACATTGGGCAAGCGCTTCTCGGCCGTCTTCTCGACCCAGACCGAAATCGCGACGATATCGCGCCCTACCTGGGGCAACGCGTCGAGCAAGTGCGCCGCCTGCTTGATCTGCTCGTATTCGAGCAAGCGCCTGACCAGCTCGGCTCGCGGGTCCTCCTCTTCGTCGGCCGGAGATGGCGGCCGAGGAAGTAGCATGCGCGACTTGATTGCCATGAGCATGGCTGCCATGACCAGATACTCGGCGGCGAGCTCCAGGTTCTTCGAGCGCATCATCTCGACGTATTCCAAGTACTGGCGTGTGAGCGGAGCCATCGGGATGTCCAGCACGTCCAGGTTCTGCTTGCGGATGAGATACAGCAAGAGATCGAGCGGCCCTTCGAACGCCTCCAGGATGACCTCCAGCGCGTCGGGCGGGATGTACAGATCGTGCGGAAGCTCGGCCAACGGCTCGCCGTAGAGGCGTGCGATCGGCGTGGCGATGGTCTGGTGCACGAGATCCGACATCAGCTATAGCTCAGACCCATGGCTTCACGCACGTCGCGCATCGTCTCGCGCGCCAATTTGCTCGCACGGTCGCAGCCGTCGGCAACGATGTTCTTGACCAGAGTTGGGTCATCCAGGTAGGTCTGGGCGCGCTCGCGCATCGGGACAAGCTCCGCCTGCACGGCGTCGATCAACGGCTGCTTGCATTCCAGGCAGCCGATTCCCGCCGTCGTGCACCCCTGGCGCACCCAGTCCTTCCTCTGCTGGTCGGAGTAGACCAGATGCAGCTGCCAGACAGGGCAGACGTCGGGATTGCCCGGATCGCTGCGCGTCACGCGCGCCGGGTCCGTGGGCATGGTACGGATCTTTTTGGCGACCGTCTCGGGCTCGTCACGCAGCTCGATCGCATTGCCGTAGGACTTGGACATCTTTTGACCATCGAGGCCCGGCAGGCGCGAGGACTCGGTCAACAGCACATCGGGCTCCACCAGAATCTTCTTGCCGCTTCCCTCGAGCCAACCGAACAGGCGCTCACGATCTCCGCGTGGCAGGTTCTGCTGCTCCTCCAACAGCGCCTGCGCGCGCTGCAGCGCTTCGACATCCCCCTGCTCGAGGAATTTTGTCCGCAGATCGTTGAACACTCGAGCTTTCTTCGAGCCCATCTTCTTCACCGCAGCTTTCGCCTTGTCCTCGAATCCAGACTCGCGTCCGTAAAGATGATTGAAGCGCCGTGCAATCTCGCGCGTGAACTCGACATGAGGGACCTGGTCCTCTCCCACCGGAACGTACTTGGCGCGATAGATGAGGATATCTGCCGATTGCAGCAGCGGGTAGCCCAGAAAACCATAGGTCGAGAGATCGCGATCGGACAGCTTTTCCTGCTGATCCTTATAGGTCGGTACGCGCTCGAGCCATCCGAGCGGCGTCATCATCGACAGCAGCAAATGCAGTTCGGAATGTTCCGGCACCAGGGACTGGACGAACAAGGTCGCCTGGTTGGGATCGACTCCCGCGGCGAGCCAATCCACGACCATGTCCCAGGCATTCTTCTGTACCTGACCGGGCGCCTCGTAATCGGTGGTGAGCGCGTGCCAGTCGGCGACGAAGAAAAGACAGGGAAACTCGGCCTGCAGCCGGACCCAGTTCTTGAGCACACCGTGATAGTGGCCGAGGTGGAGCGCGCCAGTAGGCCGCATCCCCGAGAGGACTCGTGTTTCGTACATGGCCTAACGTGTCCTAGAGCATCACGACGGCGTGTATGAGCGAGACGCCAACGTTCACCAGCGGGCCGAGAACGAAATCGAGCACGTGCGTAACGAGCATAAGCAGCAGGATGGGCAGCCCCCAGGGTTCGAGCTTGGCGTACCGCCACGACGCGCGCGCGGGCAACAGGCTAGCCACGATTCGTCCGCCGTCAAGCGGCAAGATCGGAAGCAGATTGAGAAACATGAATACCAGGTTGATCAGAATGCCTGCTCTTGCCATGGCCGCCATCGGCACCGTAAATGGGTTGGGCGGCAGAACCAGCGCCATCTTGAGCGGCACGGCCCAGGCGAGCGACATTGCGAGGTTTGCGACGGGTCCGGCGGCCGCGACCCACGCCATGTGTTGCTTGGGATTGCGCAGGGCGGAGTAATTGACCGGAACCGGCTTCGCCCACCCGAACAGGAACACGCCGCGCGAAACAAGCAGCATCAGCAGAGGAACCACGATCGTGCCCACGAGGTCGATATGCCGCAGCGGATTGAGGCTGACCCTTCCCTGTGCGTAGGCTGTCATGTCCCCGAAGTGCCGGGCAACATAGCCATGAGCCGCCTCGTGCAGGGTAATCGCCAGAATGACGGGAAGCGCAAATATGGCAATCGTCTGTACGAGCTGATTGACGTCCATCGATGAGATTCTAAAACGTTGAATTCTAGCAGATTAGCTGCGGCGACCTGCTTCGTATCCTACGCGATCACCCCGAGGACCTCGAGCGCGCCGCGTCCCTTGCGCACTACCAGGGGCTCATTCCCGGTGAGGTCGATCACGGTCGTCGGCAGGACGCCGCACGAGCCAGCATCTATCACCAGATCAAGCTGGTGCTCAAGCCGTGCTCGAATTTCCGGGGCATCGGAAAGCGGCTGAGAATCGCCAGGAAGTTGCAGGGTCGCCGAAAGCATCGGCTCGTTCAGCTCGGCAAGCAACGCTTGCGCGACAGCGTGCGACGGCACCCGCACACCTATGGTCTTGCGTTTGGGATGCAATAGCCTGCGCGGCAGCTCGCGGGTCGCGCGCAGGATAAACGTGTAGCTGCCGGGCGTGGCCGCCTTAAGAAGCCGGTACTGCGCGTTGCCCACGATCGCGTAGGTGGCAATCTCCGACAGGTCGCGGCAGATCAACGTGAGATGGTGCCGCTCGTCTACTTGCCGCAACCGGCGCAGGCGCTCGAGCGCCTTGGCGTTTCCAACCTGGCAACCCAGGGCATAGCAGGAATCTGTCGGATATGCGATCAACCCTCCGCGGCGCAAGATCTCCGCGACCTCGCGCATGAGGCGCGGTTGGGGATGCGTCGTGTGGACCTGAAAGTACTGCGCCACGTTCTCAGACCTCCCAGTCCGCCCAGACCGGTCGCAGGCAACGATCCAGTGCCGGCAGGCTTCCGAGCTCCGCACTCTCTTCCGGCCCGTGAAAATCCGATCCGCGCGACGCCGCCAGTCCGTGTTGCACGGCAAGCGCGCCGAATAGCGCATACTGATCCCGTGAGTGGCTACCAGTGACGACTTCGATCGCCTTGCCGCCTGCCGCGCGGAACTCCGCCAACAGGCTTTCCATGGCACCCGCCGACAGCGCGTAACGACCGGGATGCGCGAGCACGGCGCGGCCCCCGGCGTCGACGATCCAGCGCAGCGCCTCCGCGAGCGGTGCCCAATCGTGCGGCACATAACCTGGCTTGCCCGGTACCAGGTAATGTCGAAACGCATCCTTGGTGCCGGCCACGCATCCACACTGCGCCAGATGGCGTGCGAAGTGCGTCCTGCTCACCATGGCTGGATTCCTGGCCAGCGCGAGGGCTCCCTCGAAGCTGCCCGAAATCCCTGCTTGCTCGAGGCTTTGCCCCATCGCGCGCGCTCGCGCGATGCGCCCCGAGCGTACCCGCTCGAGTCCGGCGTTCAGCGCCGGATTCCGCGCGTCCACGCCCAATCCGACCACGTGTAGCGTCACCCCTCGCCAGCTGACGGAAATTTCGACGCCGTCGACAAGGACGATGCCGGTTTCGTGCGCCGCTTCGCGCGCTTCGTGCAAGCCGTCCAACTGATCGTGGTCGGTCAGCGCAAGCATTTCGACTCCCTGCGTGGCCGCGCGCCGCACCACGTCACCGGGTGACAACGCGCCGTCTGAGGCAGTGGAGTGACAATGCAGATCGGCGTTCATGCGCGGCCCAGCAGAAACTCTTCGATCCGAGTCGCCAGCGCCTCAGGTTGGTCGTGGTGGAGCATGTGCCCCGCGCCTGAGACGGTAACGCGGCGCAGGTTTGCAATCGCGGCGCGACGTTCGGCATACTGGTCGGCGTCGATCCCGATCCGCTTGAGCGCCTCGGATTCGCTGGCATCTACCCACAGTACGGGTGCGCGGACCCGCTGCCAGATGGCGCGCGTCTCCTCGTAGCGGTATAGGATCGGATTGACGATCTTGTGCGCCGGGTCGCCACGCAGCTGCACCCGGCCGCCGACCTCGCGTCCCCAGTGACGGGCCAAGAATTCCGCGCGCTCGCGCGTCAGGCGCGAATTGTTCTTCTGCAGACGGTCTGCAAGTGACGCGAAGTCCGGGTAGCTGCGCAGCCGCGGCGGGTTACGAAGCTCTTCCAGCCAGCGCGCGTAGCGGTTCGGAGCCTGGTCGGGATGCGTTGCCGACATGCCGAAGCCCTCGAGATTGACCAGTTTCGCCACGCGCCCCGGGCGCACGCCAGCGTAGAGCGCTGCGACGTTGCCTCCCAGGCTGTGCCCCACGAGATTTACCGGCATCTCTGGCTGGATCTGCTCGAGCAAGGCATCGAGATCACCGAGGTAATCGGGGAACCAGTAGCAGTCCGACCGACCCCAGTCGGTTTGTCCATAGCCGCGCCAGTCGGGCGCAAATACATCCCACTGCGGCGACATCGCATCGACGAGAAACTGGAACGAAGCGGAAACGTCCATCCAGCCGTGCAGAAGGACGATGCGTCGATCCGCGTCGCCAGGCCAATGTCGCACGTGGTAACGCAGGCGGCGGACATCGAAATACAGGGACTCGCTGTGACGCATGAACGGCCGCGAAAGCCGTGATCTTACTGGAAGTTGAATCCGACTTCGGCGCGACGGCCGCGTGCCGCGCCCAGCACCACGACTCTCAATCAACGTTCTCCCTTTGGTTCACGCACGCTATGATAGCCACCGCTCCGACCTCAATCAGTAACACTGTAATGCCAATTTACTCGATCGGTGATCGTCGCCCCGAGTTCCGGGGCGAGCACCATTACATTGCCCACGATGCGACGCTGGTCGGCTCGATCACGATCGAGAATGAGGCGAGCGTCTGGTTCCAGGTTGTCATTCGCGCCGAGAACGACCGGATTCATGTCGGCGAAGGGTGCAACGTGCAGGACGGATCGGTGCTGCACGTCGACCCCGGCTTTCCGCTGACACTGGAAAATATGGTCACGATCGGCCACAAGGTGATGCTGCACGGCTGCTCCGTTGGCGAGGGCTCGCTGGTCGGCATCAACAGTGTCGTGATGAACGGCGCACGCGTCGGCAAGGGATCGCTGATCGGCGCCAATACCTTGATTCCGGAAGGCAAGGAGATCCCGGACGGCGTACTGGTGCTCGGATCCCCCGGGAGGATCGTGCGCGAGTTGCGCCA
>JBOIFB010000097.1:0-10166 GCA_050741415.1 Burkholderiales bacterium
CCAGCTCATGGAAGTGAGCCTGCGCGAGCTGCTGGTGGAGAAGGGCGTGGTGAGCGACGCCGAGATCGCCGCCGCCGCCGCGGACATGAAGGGGCGCGGGCCCGAGCGCGGCGCGAAGGTGGTGGCGCGGGCCTGGACCGACCCGGGCTTCAAGCAGCGCCTGCTTGCCGACGGCAGCGCTGCCTGCGAGCAGCTGGGGCTCGACATCCCGGCGTTGAAGCTCGTCGTGATGGAAAACACGCCGCAGGTGCACAACGTGATCGTGTGCACGCTTTGTTCGTGCTATCCGCGCATGCTGCTCGGGCTGCCGCCCGACTGGTACAAGTCGCGCAATTACCGCAGCCGCGTGGTGCGCGAGCCGCGCGCGGTGCTGGCCGAGTTCGGCACCGTCATCCCGCAGGACGTCGCGATCCGGGTGCACGACTCGACCGCCGACATGCGCTACATGGTGCTGCCGCTGCGCCCGGCGGGCACCGAAGGCTGGAGCGAGCAGCGCCTCGCGGGCATCGTCACGCGCGACTCGATGATCGGCGTCGCGCTGGCGCAGGCGGCTTGAGCGACGCGGTTCCAAAGCCGCTCGGCATCGTGCCGCTGGGCGACTGCGCGGCCTACGTCGAGTTCTCCGACACGCTCGACCTGGAAGTGAACGCGGCGGTGCAGCGCCTGGCCGCGGCGCTGCGCGCGCGCGCGCTGCCCTGGGTGCGCGAGGTCGTGCCGGCGCTCGGCGGCGTCGCGCTGCATTTCGACCTGGCCCACCCCGAGCTTCCCGCCGCGCCGCTGCAGGAAGCGGCGGCCGCGGTCGAGGCCTGCCTCGCCGCCGGCTTGCCGGCGGCCGAAGCGCTCGGGCGCCAGCTCGAGGTGCCGGCCTGCTACGACCCGGAGCTTGCGCTCGACCTCGACTCGATCGCCGAACGCGTCAAGCTCGCGCCCGAGGAGGTCGTGCGGCGCCACGCCGCGCCCGAGTACCAGGTGCTGATGATGGGCTTTGCGCCGGGGCTGCCCTACCTGGGCGGGCTCGACCCGGCGCTTGCCGTGCCGCGCCGCGCCGAGCCGCGCGTGGTGGTGCCGCCGGGGTCGATCGCGATCGCCGGCGTGCAGGCGGTGGTCTATCCGTACGCGATTCCGGGCGGCTGGAACGTGATCGCCTGCACCCCGCTCACCCTATTCGATGCGCGCGGCGATCCGCCGAGCCTGTTCGGGCCGGGCGACCGGGTGCGCTTCGTGCCGATCAGCCGCGCCGAGTTCGAGCGCCGCCGCCGATGACGCTGCGCGTCGCCAAGCCCGGGCTGCTGAGCACGGTGCAGGACCGCGGCCGCCACGGCCTGCAGCACCTCGGCATCGTGCCGTGCGGCGCGATGGATCAGATCGCGCACGCGATCGCCAACGCGCTGGTGGGCAACGAGCCGGACGCCGCGACGCTCGAGCTGACGGTCATCGGCCCCGAGCTGGTGTTCGGGCACGACGCGCTGATCGCGCTCTGCGGCGCCGAGTTCGGCGCCACGCTCGACGGGCGCGCCCTGCCGCGCGACCGCCCGGTGCTGGCGCACGCGGGCGCTCGTCTCGCCGTCGGGCGCGCCCTGCGCGGCAGCCGCGGCTATCTCGGGATCGGAGGCGGCATCGCGCTCGAGCCGGTGCTGGGCAGCCGCAGCACCTACCTGCCGGCGCGGTTCGGCGGCTTCGAGGGACGCGCGCTGCGCGCCGGCGACACGCTGCCGCTCGCCCCCGATGCGGCCGAGCTGGCTGGCGCGCGCTATGCGCGCCTCGCGGCCGGCGCGACCCGACGCGAGGGCATCGACACCGTGCGCTGGTCGGCGCCGCCGCTCACGCTGCCCGATCGCGAGCCGATCGTGGTGCACGCCATGGAAGGCCGGCACTTCGGCCTGTTCGGCGCCGCCGCGCAGCGCGTGCTGTTCGACGCGGTGTGGCGCGTGGCGCCGGAATCGAACCGCATGGGATTCCGCCTCGGCGGGCCGGCGCTCGTGGCGGACGGGGCGGGTGAGTTACTATCCGGGCCGACCTGCCTCGGCACGGTGCAGGTGCCGGCCAACGGCGCGCCGATCGCGCTCATGGCGGACCACCAGACCACCGGCGGCTATCCGAAAATCGCCGAGATCGCCAGCGCCGACGTGGCGCGGCTGGCGCAGCTCGCGCCGGGCGGCAGGCTGCGCTTCGCGCGCTGCACGCTCGAGGATGCGCTCGAGCTGGGGCGCGCGGCGCGCACGCGGCTGGACGCGGCGCTGCGGGCGATAACCTGGGGATACGCGACATGAAAACGATAGACCTCAACTGCGACATGGGCGAAAGCTTCGGCGCCTGGAAGATGGGCGCCGATGCCGAGATCATGCCTTTCATCAGCTCGGCCAACATCGCCTGCGGCTTTCACGCCGGCGACCCGGGGACCATCCGCCACACCATTGCGCTCGCGCTCGAGCACGGCGTGGCGGTCGGCGCGCATCCCTCGCTGCCCGACCTGCAGGGCTTCGGCCGGCGCGCGATGAAGATCACGCCGCAGGAGATGTACGACCTGGTGCTGTACCAGGCCGGCGCGGTGGAGGCCTTCGCGCGCGCCGCCGGCGCGAAACTGCATCACGTCAAATGCCACGGCGCGCTGTACAACATGTCCACCGGCGACGAGGCGCTGTCGCAGGCGATGGCGCGCGCGGTGAAGGATCTCGGCGGCAACGTAATCCTGTACGCGCTGTCCAACAGCAGGACGCTCGAAGTGGCGCAAGAGGCCGGCGTGCGCGTCGCGGGCGAGGCTTTCGCCGACCGCGGCTATGCGGACGACGGCACGCTCGCGCCGCGCGGCAAGCCCGGTGGGATGATCGAGGACGAAGACAAGGCAGTGGCGCAGGCGCTCGGCATGATCGAGCAGGGCAGCTTGATCAGCCTGTCGGGCAAGAAGCTGGCGGTGGCACCCGATACGCTCTGCCTGCACGGCGACCAGCCCGACGCGGTGGCCTTCGCCAGAGCATTGCGCAAGGCTTTCGCAGGCCGCGGCATCGCGGTCGGCGCACCCTGAGAAAGGAACGGAAATCGATGAGCAGCAAGCTATTCACTCCCATCCGGCTCGGCGGCGTCGAGCTGCCGAACCGCATCGTAGTGTCGCCGATGTGCCAGTACTCGGCCGACGACGGTTCGATGACCGACTGGCACATGATGCATCTGGGCAGTCTCGCAGTCTCCGGCGCCGGTCTGCTGATGATCGAGGCGACCGGCGTGACGCGCGAAGGCCGCATCTCGCACGGCTGCACCGGCCTGTACAGCGACGACAATGAGGCCGCGATGAAGCGCGTGGTCGACGCCTGCCGGCGCGTCACGCGCCACCCGATCGGCGTGCAGCTCGGACACGCCGGGCGCAAGGGCTCGGCGCAGGTGCCGTGGCTGGGCGGCAAGCCGCTCTCGTCGAGCGAGTCGCCGTGGACCACGGTGGCGCCGTCGGCCCTGCCCTTCGCCGAGGGCTGGCACGTGCCGCACGAGCTGAGCGACGCCGAGCTGCGGGTACTGGTCGACGCGTTCGCCGCGGCTGCCGGGCGCGCCCGGCGAATCGGGCTCGACGTCGCGGAACTGCACAGCGCACACGGCTATCTGATTCATCAGTTCCTGTCGCCGCTTTCCAACCGGCGCGGCGACCGCTGCGGGGGCGGTCTCGAGCAACGCATGCGGCTTCCGCTCGAGGTCGCGCGCGCGGTGCGCGAAACCTGGCCCAGGGAGCGCGCCTTGGGCGCGCGCATCACAGGCAGCGACTGGGTGGACGGCGGCCTCACGCCCGAGGACGCGATCGCCTATGCGCGCGAGCTGAAGGCGATCGGCTACGACTACGTGTGCGTGTCGAGCGGCGGCGTGTCGCCGCTCGCGCATATCAAGGTGGAGCCCGGATACCAGGTGCCGTTCGCGCAGGCGGTGAAGAAGGCGGTGCCGATCGCGGTGCGCGCGGTCGGGATGATCGCCGATCCCGTCCAGGCCGAGGAGATCGTCGTCTCGGGCAAGGCCGACATGGTCGCGCTCGCGCGCGGATTCCTCGATGACCCGCGCTGGGTGTGGCACGCCGCCGAGCGCCTGGGCGCCGAGGCGCAGTACCCGCCGCAGTACGCGCGCAGCCGGGCGGCGCTCTGGCCGGGAGCGAAGCTAGCGCGCGGAGGGCTTGCGCAGCAGGGCTAGGACCTCGTTCGCGCCCGAGGGGCGCGCGATGAAATAGCCCTGCACCTCGTCGCAGCCGTTGGCGCGCAGGAACTCGAGCTGCTCGGCGGTTTCGACGCCTTCGGCCACCACCTTGAGGCCGAGCTGGTGCGCCATGCCGATGATCGCCAGCACGATCGCGGCATCGTTGGAATCGTGCGCGACATCGCGCACGAACGAGCCGTCGATCTTGAGCTCGTCGAGCGGGAAACGTTTGAGGTAGCTCAGGCTCGAGTAGCCGGTGCCGAAGTCATCCACCGACAGCTTCACGCCGGCTGCTTTGAGCTGCTCGAGTACGACGATGGTCTGCTCCGGGCTTCCCATCACGGAGCTCTCGGTGATCTCGCACGCCAGCAGCAGCGGCGGCACGCCGTGGTGCTCCAGCGCGCGCCGGATGGCGGCGGCAAGGTCCTTCTGCCTGAACTGCCTGGCCGAGAGGTTGATCGCCACCGGGACCGGTGCCAGGCCCTCGTCCGTCCAGGCCCTGATCTGGCGGCAGGCCTCGCCGATCACCCACTCGCCGACCTCGACGATCAGCCCGGTCTCCTCCAGCAGCGGGATGAACTCCGCCGGCGACACCAGCTCGCGCCCGGGACGCCGCCAGCGCAGCAGCGCTTCGACCCCGCACACCCGGTCGCGCTTGAGGTCGAGCTTGGGCTGGTAGTGGAGCAGGAGCTCGCCCCGCTCGAGCGCGCGACGCAGGCTGTTCTCGAGCTCGAGCCGCTCCGCCGCGCGCGCGTTCAGCTCGGGGGTGTAGTAGCGGTAGGTGTTGCGGCCTTCCTGCTTGGCCTGGTACATCGCCGTGTCGGCGTAGCGCAGCAGCGTGTCGGCGTCGGCGGCGTCGCCGGGGTAGACGGTGATGCCGATGCTCGCGGTGACGAAGACCTCGCGCTGCTCGAGCTCGAACGGCCGCGCGAGCGCGCGCAGCAGCTTGTCGGCCACCGCGCCGCACGCCTCGGCGCTCCCCAGGGCGGGCAGGATGAGCGCGAACTCGTCGCCGCCGAGGCGCCCGATCGTGTCGCGGATGCGCACGCACTCGACCAGGCGCCGCGCGACCTGCTGCAGCAGCGCATCGCCGATGGCGTGCCCGAGGGTGTCGTTCACCACCTTGAAGCGGTCGAGGTCGATGAAAAGCACCGCCACGATCGACCCTTCGGCTTGCGCGCGCTCGAGCGTGCGCTGCAGCGAATCGTAGAGCAGCGTGCGGTTGGGCAGGTCGGTCAGGCGATCGTAGTGCGCAAGCTGCAGCAGGCGCTCCTGGTCGGCCTTGCGCTCGCTGATGTCCTCGCCCACGCCGGCAACGCGGTAGACCTCGCCCGCCGCATTGCGGACCGGAAAGGTGCGTACCCGCAGCCAGCGCACCTCTCCGTCCGGGCGCACGATGCGATATTCATGGTCCGCCCCGCCCAGCGGCAAGCCGGCGGCGTCCATGACCACTCTGTCGTAGTCCTGCGGATGAACGATCTCGAGCATGCCCTGCACGTCGCTCGGCGTCGGCCAGCCGGTGACCTTGCTCCAGGCCGGGCTGAGATAGAGAAAATGCTCGCCGCTGCCGGCCTTGCGCACCCAGAAGAACTCGGGGATGTTGCCCGAGAGCTGGCGGAACAGTTCTTCGCTCTCGCGCAGCGCGAGCATCGCGGCCTCGCGCTCGGTGATGTCGGCCGAGAACACCGCCACCCGAGCCACCTTGCCGTCGGCGCCGAACACCGGATAGAGGTAGTTGTCGAGCACGTGATCGAATCGCCGGTCCTGGAAATGGAAGATCGGCTTGCCGCTGACGATGACCTGCTCCACCATCTGGCGCCGGTAGGCGGCGAGCTCGGGCGGTACCAGGTCGTAGATGCTGCGCCCGATCATTGCGCCGGTCGTGATCCCGAGGCGCGCCGCGATCGCGTCGTTGGCGAACAGCACGCGTCCCTCGGTGTCGAGCAGGAACACCGCCTCGGAGATTGCGTTCAGCAGGCCGACCAGGTTGGCCTCGGCCGCTTTCACCGCCTGCTCGGCGCGCTTGCGCTCGGTGATGTCGGTATAGGTCGTGACCCGTCCTCGGCCCGGCCGCACCGTGCTGCGGATATCGAGCACCGTGCCGTTGGCGCGCTCGCGCTCGATGCGGTACGGCTCCGGGATGCGGGCGACTTCGATCCGGGCCTGCACCAGCGTCTCGACCTCGCCCGGCCCGAGCTCGCCGCGCGAGGCGATCAGGCGCAGCGTGTCTTCGAGCCGCGCCGAGCCGCTCGCGAACAGGGAGTCGGGGATTTCGAGCAGCTCCAGGTAGCGCCGGTTCCAGGCGACGATGCGCAGGTTGCGGTCGACCACGGTGATTCCCTGGTCGACGTTCTCGAAGGTGCTGTGCAGCATCTCGTTCTTGCTCGCCAGCTCGGCATCTGTGAGCTCGCGCTGCAGCCTCGCGCGCAGCGACGCGATGCCGAAGGCGATGTCGCCGGCCAGCTCGTTCAGCAGTTCGATCTCGTCGACGTCGAACACGTCGGGCTGATCGGCGTAGATCACCAGCGCGCCGAAGCTTTCGCGGCCGCTGTTCAGCGGCAGCGCGAGCACCGAGCGCATGCCATGGCGCAGCGCGAACTCGCGCCACGGCGCAAGGCGCGAATGCGCCAGGTAGTCGTGCACGATGTCGGGCCTGCCGCTGCGGATCGCCGCGCCGGTGGCCCCGTCCCCGCCCGGCCCGTCGCCCCAGGTGATTCCGAGCGCCGCGAACTCCTCCAGCGGCAGGCCGGCGCTGGCGACCGGCGTCACGCTCTTGCGCGTGTCCTGCTCGGCGAAGCCGATCCACGCCGCCCGGTGGCCGCCGTCTTCGACCACGATGCGGCACATCTCGGCCAGCATCGGTTTTTCGCTGCTGGCGTGAATCAGCGCCTGATTGCATAGCACCATCACGGTCCGCGCGCGCGACAGTCGCTCGACGCGTGCCTGCGCGCCCAGCAGCGCGGTGACGTCGTGGTGTACCGCGACCGCGCCGATCACGCGCCAGTCCTCGGCGCGGATCGGCGTCGCCGAGCTGAGCAGCGCCTTGCGTGCGCCGTCCGGCATGCGCAGGTCGATGCGTCGTTCGGCGACCGTCTCGCCCGCGCTGAGAGCGCGCAGCAGCGGCCACTCCCTTCCGCCGAGAGTCGTGTTCGACGTGATGTCGCTGGGCTGCGGCCCGGGTCCGGACACGGTGTCGATGCCGATGCGCTCGGCGGCAGGGTTGGCGCTGGTGATTCGTCCTTTGGCGTCCGCAATGCTTACCCCGACCGGCAGCACGTCGAATACGCGTTGCAGCAGGTCCATGGCCCCATGCAGCGCCGATGTCCGGCGCGCCTCGGCGCCGCTCGCCGCCACGATCAGCCCGGTGGTCGACACCACGCCCAGAAACAGCGCCAGCAGCAGCAGGCTTTCCTGGGCTTCGAGCTGCGTGAACGGCCCGTGGCCATGAAGGGTGCCGAGCACCGCCGCGATCGCGATCAGCAGCGTGGTGGCGCTGGCACCGCGCGCTTCGAAGCGCAATCCCGCCCAGACCACCAGCGGCAGCAGCAGGAAAGAGAGCGAAGTGCGTGCGTGCGTAAGCAAGCCGTTGCTGAAGATCATTGCGCCCAAGGCGGCGGCGGCGAGCAGCAGCAGCGCAGCTTCCGCGATACGCAGCGCCCCCTGCGGACGGCCGCCGTGCCTGCCGAACGCGAGCAGGAACGGCGCAACCACGAGCACTCCGACCGTGTCGCCGATCCACCACTGCAGCCATACCCGGCCCAGCTCGGCGGCCTGCGCGTGATCGCTCGCCCACAGGCTCAGCGTGCCGATGGTCGCGCTTGCCGTCGTGCTCAGCAAGGCGCCGAGAAAAATCAGGCCGAGCACGTCGCGCAGGCGGTCGAGCCGCACTTCGCGCCCGGCAAATCCGCGCACCAAGGCGGCTGCGAGTACCGCCTCCAGGGTATTGCCGCAGGCGATCGCGATCGCGACCGGTGCCGATGCGCCGGCGTGGATGTTCACCAGCAGCGCGCCGATCAGCACTGCGGGCCAGTAGCGCAGACCGAACAGCAGCAGCACGGCAAGCGCGAGGCCCGAGGCCGGCCAGACCGCGCTCGCGAATTCATTCAGCACCGCGCCCGGTCTCAGGCCGGCGTGTCCGAGCGCCCAATACGCTGCAGCCGTGGCGGCAATGGCGCCGAGATAGACGATTCTCGGCCCTGCTCTGTTCATCTTCAATCCCGAACACCCCTGCGCAGGAGGCGGCCCTGCGGATCGACGGATTATGCGCTGCGCAGTTGCAGTCCGCCGACCAGGTCCTGGGAAATATATTGGCGCCGATAGGTCTCGAACGGCACCGTATCGGACGATTCGATACGGCGCTGCTGGGCGACCGATTCCGCCGCCAGGCGGGCGTAGCGGCGCTCGGTCTCGGGCGCGAGCGGCGCGGCGAGCAGCGCGTCGCGATGGCGCTGCGACTGCGCGGCGGCGAAGGCGAGGTAGCTGTCGCCGAAATCCTCGTGCATCGCGCGCAGCACGCGCGCCGACGGAGTGGCCGAAGCGTCGCGCATCGCGGCCTCGGCGTCCGACAGGACGTCGCGATAAATCCGCGCGCCATGGGCGGTATCCAGCGCCTCGGCGATCGGGGCGAAGGCCTCGATCAGCTCGAGGCCCCACTCGCCGAGCGCGCGCTGCTCGCCGTTGCGGCATAGCGCCAGGCCAGTCTCGCGGCCGTAGGCGGCGACCCGGTGCTGGTTGCGCGAGATGTTGGCGATCTCGTCCGGCGTGTCCGGTGCGCTGTCGGTCAGCAGGCAGTGCAGCAGGAACACGTCCAGCAGGCGCATGGCGCGCGCGTCGATGCCGGCCGAGACGAACGGGTCGATGTCGACCATGCGCACCTCGACGTAGGCGACGCCGCGCTCGCCCAGCGCGTGCAGCGGCCGCTCGCCGGAACGGATGGGCTGCTTGGGGCGGACCGTGCCGTAGAACTCGTTCTCGATCTGCAGCAAGCTGGTGGCGAGCTGGCGGTACTCGTCGCCGTCGCGAACGCCGATCTCCTCGTAGGGCGGGTAGGGCCGGGTGAGCGCGGGATAAAGCGACGCCGCGTAGCTCTTGAGGCTGTTGAAGCCGACCGCGAGCGAGGCCTGGGCGTCGCTCTGGTAGCCGAGCGGGCCCATGCGCAGCGACGTGCCCCAGGGCATGTAGAGCGTGCCCTCGGCCAGGCGCTGGAGCTCGTGTTCGCGCCCGGCGACGAAGCTGCCGCACACCGCGGGCGAGGCGCCCAGCAGATACAGCAGCAGCCACGAATGGCGCCGGAAGTTGCGGATCAGGCCGAAGTAGGCGTCGTTGCGATAAGCCGCGGGCGAGCCTTCGCGCGCGTCGGCGCGCTGCAGCTCGGGCCAGGCCGCCTCGGGCAGCGAGAAGTTGTAATGGATGCCGGAGATGGTCTGCATGCGCCGGCCGTAGCGGTGCGCGAGACCGTTGCGGTACACGGTCTTGGCGCGCCCTACGTTGGAGCTGCCGTAGCGCCCGATCGGAATCTCGTCGTCCGCCGGCAGCCTGCACGGCATGCTGCTCGACCACAACAGCTCGTCGCCGAGGGCGCGGTACACGACCTGGTGGATCTCGGTCAGCTCGCGCAGGCAGCCGTCGATGTCGGCGTGCACCCCGGTGATCAGCTCGAGCTGCGACTCGCTGAAGTCGGTCGTGATGTGCTCGTGCGTGAGCGCCGATCCGAGCCCGGCCGGGTGCGGCGTATCGGCCAGCGAGCCGTCAGGCCTGACGCGCAGCCCCTCCTTCTCGATGCCGCGCCGGATTCCCGCGAGCAGCTCGGGCCCGAGCGCGCGTAGACGACTGTCAACTGGGGTCAAGCAGGTTGTCCCGGATCGAATCAGGCGCTAGGGTAGCAGATGGAGGGCACGGCAATGTCATTCTCGATGCGCGATATCGTCGTTTCGACGATCGCTTATTTCGTGGCGGCTTTTTTCATCAAGCGCCAGTTCGATGAGATGGAGATTCCGCGCGGG
>JBOIFB010000098.1:0-10112 GCA_050741415.1 Burkholderiales bacterium
GTGGCAGCGCTCGCCGCTCCTGTTCAGTGAGTGGTGGGCGCAGACCGCTCGCCTGCGCGGCGGCTTTGTGCACAACCTGGGCTACTTCGCGGTGCTTGCGAGCTGGTTCGCCTGGCCGGCCTGGCCGCTTGCCGCCTGGGCGGCGTGGACCCGGCGCCGGCGCTGGCGCGAGCCGCGCCAGTTCGTGCCCCTGGCGGCGGCGCTGTTCTCGCTCGCGGGCATCTCGCTCGCCGGCCCGGACCAGGACGTGAACGCGATCGCGCTGCTCGCGCCGCTGGCGCTGCTCGCAGCGCCGGCAGTCACGCAGCTGCGGCGCGGAGCAGCGGCCGCGCTGGACTGGTTCGGCGTCATGACCTTCGGCTTTTTCGCCGGCCTGGTCTGGCTCGGCTACGTGGCGATGCTTGCCGGCGTGCCGCCGCGCGTCGCGCACAACTTCGCCAAGCTCGCGCCCGGCTTCAGCGCTCATTTCCACCTGCTGCCGTTCGCGGTCGCGCTCGCGGCGACGCTCGGCTGGCTGTACCTCGCGCTGTTCAGCGCGCCCTCGCCCACCCGCGGCGTGACCCGCTGGGCCGCGGGCATGGCGCTGCTGTGGGCCACCTTCGCCACCCTGTGGCTGCCCTGGGCCGATTACCTGAGCAGCTACCGCCCGGTCGCGCTGCAGATCAAGTCGCTGCTGCCGCCAGGCGCGACGTGCATCGCGCGGGCGAAGCTGGGCGACGCGCAGCGCGCCGCGCTGAGTTACCATGCCGGCATCGTCACGCGCGAGCGCGACCCGCTCAACCCCTGCCCGCTGCTGCTGACCGAGGGTTCGCCGGCGCACGAGGCGAACGCGCCCGGGCCGGGCTGGGCCAAGCTCGCCGACGTCGGCCGCCCCGGCGACCGCGACGAACGCATCAGGCTCTACCGGCGGCGGCGATAATCGGTTCTTTCGACGGAGGCAGCATGGACCAGGAAACCTTCAACCTCAGCATCCGCAAGTTTCTCAAGATGGTCGGCGTCAATTCGCAGCGCGAGATCGAGCAGACGATCGCCAACGCGGTCGCGAGCGGCAAGCTCAAGGGCGACGAGAGCGTGCCGGCACGCGTCACGCTCGAGATCCCTTCGCTCGGCGTCAAGGTGCCCTTCGACGGGGACATCAGGCTAAAATGAGCTTCCGCTGATCCCTTACTGCCGGAGGGGAAACCGATGAACAAGGCCAGGGAATTCGACCAATCCGTGGTGGCCGAGCTGAAGGCGCTGCTCGGCGAGCGCGTCAGCACCTCGGCGAGCGTGCGCGAGCACCACGGCAAGGACGAGTCGTATTTTCCGTACGCCCTGCCCGACGCGGTGGTCTACCCCCACACCACCGAGGAGGTGCGCGACGTGGTCAACATCTGCCGCCACCACCGCGTGCCGATGATTCCGTTCGGCGTCGGCACCTCGCTCGAGGGCCACGTGCTCGCGATCGAGGGCGGAGTGACGATCGACCTGTCGCAGATGAACGCGGTGCTCGCGGTGCATGAGGAGGACCTCGACGCGGTAGTGCAGGCCGGGGTCACGCGCAAGCAGCTGAACGAATACATCAAGCACACGGGACTGTTCTTTCCCATCGACCCGGGCGCCGACGCGACGATCGGCGGCATGGCCTCGACGCGCGCTTCGGGCACCAACGCGGTGCGCTACGGCACGATGCGCGAGAACGTCATCTCGCTCACGGTGGTGCTGGCGGACGGGCGCGTGATCAAGACCGCGCGCCGCGCGAAGAAATCCTCCGCGGGCTACGACCTGACGCGCCTGTTCGTCGGCGCCGAGGGCACGCTCGGCGTCATCACCGAAGTGACGGTCAAGCTCTACCCGGTGCAGGAGGCGATGTCGGCCGCGATGTGCGCCTTCGATACGATCGACGGCTGCACCAAGACCGTGATCCAGACCATCCAGGCGGGCGTGCCGGTCGCGCGCAGCGAAATCGTGTGCGAGCACAGCATCGACGCGATCAACAAGTACAAGAAGACCAGCTACCGGGTGGCGCCGACGCTGTTCTTCGAGTTCCACGGCACCCAGGCGAGCGTGGTCGAGCAGGCCGAGACGGTGCAGGAGATCGCGCGCGAGAACGGCGGCAAGGACTTCCAGTGGGCCACCAAGCCCGAGGAGCGCAGCCTGCTCTGGGAAGGGCGGCACAACGCCTACTTCGCCTGCCTGCAGACGCGCCCCGGGGCGCGCGCGCTGTCGACCGACGTCTGCGTGCCGATCTCGCGCCTTGCGCAATGCGTGCACGAGACCATGGAAGACGTCAAAAGCTACGTCGTGCCGGTGCCGATGGTGGGCCATGTCGGCGACGGCAATTTCCACCTCATCTTCCTGATCGACCCGGACAAGCCCGAGGAGCTGGAGCTGGCCAAGACGCTCAACAAGCGCCTGGTGCGGCGCGCGCTCGCGATGGAGGGCACCTGCACCGGCGAGCACGGCGTGGGCATGGGCAAGCAAGGCTCGATGCTCGAGGAACTGGGTGAGGCGGTGGACGTGATGTGCGGCATCAAGCGCCTGTTCGACCCCGAGAACCTGATGAACCCGGGCAAGGTCGTTGCTCTCGGAAGCGCCCGGTGAGCACGCAGAAGCGGCCCGTCGTGAGCGCCGAAAAGCGGCCGGTCGTGAGCGCCGAAAAGCGGCCCGTCGTGAGCGCCGAAAAGCGGCTTAGGCAGCTCGGCATCGAGCTGCCGCAGACGCCGCCGCCGGTGGCGAACTACGTCAACGCGGTGCGCAGCGGAAAGCTGCTGTTCCTCTCGGGCAAGGGGCCTTCGACGGTCGACGGCCTGCGCCCGGTGGGCAAGCTGGGGCGCGAATTCAATCTCGAGCAAGGCTACAAGTTCGCGCGCTCGACCGGGCTCGCGCTGCTGGCGGTGATGCGCGCCGAGCTCGGCAGCCTGGACCGGGTCAAGCGAGTGGTGAAGCTGCTGGGAATGGTGAACGCGGTGCCCGAATTCACCGACCAGCCGAAGGTGATCAACGGCTGCTCGGACCTGCTGGTCGAGGTGTTCGGCGAGCGCGGCCGGCACGCACGCTCCGCGGTGGGTATGGGCTCGCTGCCGAACGGCATTCCGGTCGAGATCGAAGCCATCGTCGAGGTGGGTCTCGCACCGAAGAAACGCGCCGCCAAACGGCGGCGCTAGATCGACATGATGGTGCGGCGGTAGTACTTGAGCTCCTCGATCGACTCGAGGATGTCGGCCAGCGCCTCGTGCTTGCTTTCCTTGACGAAACCCTTGATCACCTCCGGCTTCCAGCGCTTGGCGAGCTCCTTGAGCGTCGAGACGTCGAGATTGCGGTAGTGAAAGTGCGCCTCGAGCTTCGGCATCCAGCGCGCGAGAAAACGCCGGTCCTGGCAGATCGAGCTGCCGCACATCGGCGAGGCATTCGCCGGCACGTGCTGCGCGAGAAACTCGAGGGCCGCGCGCTCGGCCTGCGCCTCGTCGAGCGCCGAGGCCTTCACCTTGTCGATCAGCCCGGAGCGGCCATGCGTGCCCCTGTTCCAGGAGTCCATCGCATCGAGCACCTCGCCGGGCTGGTGCACCACCAGCACCGGCCCTTGCGCCACGGGACTGAGATCCGACGCGGTGACCAGGATCGCGATCTCGATGATGCGATCCGAATCCGGCTGCAGCCCCGTCATCTCCATGTCGATCCAGATCAGGTTGTTCTGGTCTTGCGCCACTTCGATTCGCCTTTATCCGCCTGAAAACCCGCGGTATTCTCTCACAGCATGCCGAACGCTTTTACTTGGGTTTTCCTCGCGGCGCTGGCTGCAGCGACCGGCGTGCGGCTGTGGCTCGGGCTGCGCCAGATGCGCCACGTGCGATCGCATCGCGCAGCCGTGCCGCACAGCTTCGCGACGACGATTCCGCTCGCCTCGCACCAGAAAGCGGCCGATTACACGGTCGCCAAGGCGCGCCTGGGCGCGGTCGACATCCTGGTCGGCGCCGCGGCGCTGCTCGCGCTCACCTTCGGCGGGCTGCTCGAGCGCATCTGCGTCGAATGGGGGCGCGTGCTCGAGCCCGGCGGCATCGCGCACGGCACCGCGCTCATGGTCTCGGTGGCGGTGCTGTTCTCGGCGCTCGAGCTGCCGGTCACGGTCTACCGTACCTTCGTGGTCGAGGCGCACTACGGCTTCAACCGCATGACGCCGGCGCTGTTCGTCGCCGATCTGCTCAAGCAGGCGCTGCTCGCGGCGCTGCTCGGCATCCCGCTGCTGGTGCTGGTGCTGTGGCTGATGGGCGAGATGGGCGCGCACTGGTGGCTCTACGTCTGGCTCGCCTGGACGGGATTCAATCTGCTCGTGCTGCTGATCTATCCGACGTTCATTGCACCGCTGTTCAACCGATTCACGCCGCTCGCCGATCCGACGCTCGCCGGGCGCATCGAGGCGCTGCTCGCGCGCTGCGGCTTCCGCTCCAAGGGCCTGTACGTGATGGACGGCTCGAAGCGCTCGAGCCACGGCAACGCGTATTTCACCGGCTTCGGCGCCTCCAAGCGCATCGTGCTGTTCGATACGCTGCTGGCGCGGCTCGCACCGCCGGAAGTCGAGGCGGTGCTGGCGCACGAGCTCGGGCACTACAAGCGTCACCACGTCTGGAAGCGCGTGCTGCTGCTGTTCGCTTTCTCGTTCGCGCTGCTGTGGATATTCGGCAGACTGATCGACCAGGCCTGGTTCTACCAGGGCCTGAACGTCTCGACCCGAACCTCCGCGACCGGGCTCTTGCTGTTCGTGCTGGTGATGCCGGTGTTTACCTTCCTCTTGAACCCGCTCACCAGCCTGTACTCGCGCAGGCACGAGTACGAGGCCGACGCTTACGCCGCGGACCACGCCAGCGCGGCCGAGCTGGTGAAGGCGCTGGTCAAACTGTACCAGGACAACGCTGCCACGCTGACTCCGGACCCGCTGCATTCGGCGTTCTACGACTCGCATCCGCCGGCGGCCACCCGCATCGCGCGGCTGCAACACTCCGGGAGCTGAACCATGGAAGATCTCGCGCAACGCAAATGCAAACCCTGCGAAGGCGGCGTGGCGCCGTACACGCCGCCGCAGGCGGCGCAGATGCTGGGACGACTCAAGGGCTGGATCATCGAGGACGGCAAGCTGGTCAAGCTCTACCCGTTCTCGAATTACCATCAGACCATGGCGTTCGTGAACGCCCTTGCCTGGATTTCGCACCGCGAAGACCACCACCCCGACCTCGCGGTCGGCTACAACAAGTGCCGCGTCGAGTATTCGACGCACGCGATCGGCGGACTGTCGGAGAACGACTTCATCTGCGCTGCAAAGTGCGACGCGCTGTTCGGGTTCTAGCGAGTGGGCGTGCCGGCGGCCTCGGGCACCGTCGTTGCCGGCTTCGGCCGCGAGAGCCTGGTGCGCGCCGACGGCGGGGAGCTGCTGCGCGCCACCGCGCGCAGCCGCCAGCTGCAGCCGGTGTGCGGCGACCGCGTCATGCTGACCGGCATCGCCGGCGGGCGCGCGGTGATCGAGGCGATCGATCCGCGCCGCAACGTCTTCTCGCGCGCGAGCCGGCACCGCACCAAGATGCTGGCGGCGAACGTCACCCAGGTCGTGGTGCTGGTCGCCTGCGAGCCGTCGTTTTCCGACGAGCTGGTGTGCCGCTTTCTCGCGGCGGCCGAGCTCGCCGGCCTGCCCGCGCTGATTGCGCTCAACAAGACCGACCTCGCCTCCCTGCGCGATGACGCTCTGCGCGCGCTCGAGCCGTTCCGCGGCCTGGGCTACCCGCTGGTAGAGCTGGCCGCCAAGCGCGACGCGCAACCGCTGCTGCCCTACCTGCATCATCATCGCAGCTTGCTCGCCGGGCAGTCGGGCATGGGGAAATCCACCCTGGTAAAAACGCTGGTGCCGGAGGCCGAAGTGCACATCGGCGAGATCTCGCGCTTTCTGGACAGCGGGCGCCAGTCGACCATCGCGTCGCGGCTTTACTCGGTCGACGCCGCAAGCGAGATCGTGGATACGCCGGGTGTATCAGAGTTCGGCCTGGCGGGGCTCGGCGCGCGCGCGATCGCGCAGTGCTTCCGCGAATTCGGCCCCCACGCCGCGCGCTGCCGCTTCCAGGACTGCCGCCATCTGACCGAGCCCGGCTGCGCGGTGCGCGAAGCGACGCTCTCCGGCGCGGTGCACCCGCGCCGCCTCGCGCTCTATCAGCGCATCGTGCAGCAGGAGTTGGGCGCCGCAGAGGCGAGATGAAGCGCATCCTGAGCTCCTGGAATCTGACCGCGGTCCACCACGCCAAGAACCTGCTCGAGGTGGAAGGCATCCGCGCCCGGGTGCGCAACGAGCTGATCTCATCCGGGATCGGTCAATTGCCGCCGATCGAATGCCAGATCGAGCTCTGGGTGATCAACGACGCGGACGCCGAGCGCGCCGAGCGCATTCTGCGCTCCGGTACCCTGCGGCCGGAAGAGCGCGGTCACGTTTGGCGCTGCGCCGGCTGCGGCGAAGTCTCCGAGGCCCAGTTCACGCAGTGCTGGCGCTGCGGGGCGTACCGCACCGCCTGAGCACGCCGGCGCTAGCCCAGCAGGCGGCCGGCCGAAAGCAGGATCAGGACGAACACCCAGACCACGAGCGCGCGCCACAGCAGCCCGACGGTCGCGTCGAGGGCGGGCACGTCCGCGTCCTCGCCCACGCCCAACTCCGAGCGCGCCTGCCCGTCATCAGCCGCGAGCGGCATGCCGAGCCGTACACCCATCGCGCCGGCGCCCGCGGCGAGCACCACGCCGGCGTTGTGCTCGAGCCAGGTGCGCGCTTGCGTGCGCCAGCAGTAGATGGCGTCCTCGAAGTCTCCCACCACCGCGAACGCGGCCGCGGTCAGACGCACGGCCGGCCACTCGAGAACGAACAGCGCGCGTTGCGCGAATTCGCCGAACGCGCCCAGGCTGCCCCAGCGCCGGCAAAGAAACACGGCCAGTCGGTAAAGGATCGCACCGCTCGGGCCCGGCAGGAGCACGTACCAGAGCAGAACGCCGAACACGTGCCGATGCGAGGCGAGCAGCGCCTCCTCGACCGAAAGACACACGATCTCCTCGCGCGAGCGCGGCAGCACCGGCTCCGCGCGCCAGTCGGCGATCAGCTCGCGTGCGCGATCCAGCTCACCCGCCTTGAGCGCGGTCTGGATCGCGGTGAACGAGTGGCTGAACTGCCGGAAGCCGAGCGTCAAGTAGAGCACGGCGACGTCGAACAGCAGCGAGAGCAGCGGGCTCGCCGCGCGCAGCAGCAGATGGAGCGCGAACGCCGCTACGACCGCCGGCAGCACCGCGAGCAGCCAGGCGATCAGGCCGTGCCCGCCCTGCTCGGCGTTGAACGCGCGCTCCAGGCGATCGGCCGCGTCCGCCAGGACGGCGAAGTACAGCTTGCGGTCACCGAGCGGGCGCCACTGCTCGAGGACCAGCGCGGCGATGATCGCGATGACGCTCATGGCACCGATGGTCTCGGAGACGCATCAAGATAGCATAGATGGCGGTAGAGGTTGACCAGCATGCCGGCGGTGGCGCCCCAGATGTAGTAATCGCGGTAGGGGATGGCGTAGAACCAGCGTGTCCGGCCCTCGAACACGCGCGAATGGCGCTGGTGATTGCGCGGGTCGAGCAGAAACGACAGCGGCACCTCGAACACCTCTTCCACCTCGGCCGCATCGGGCCGCAAATCGAGCGGCACCGTCACCGCCCCCACCACTGGCGTGATGCGGTAGCCGGTGCGCGTGCTGTAGTCCTCGAGGCGGCCGAGCAACCGCACTCTTTCCGGGGCGAGACCGATTTCCTCCTGCGTCTCGCGCAGCGCGGTGGACTCCGGCGTCGGATCCGCGGGCTCGGCCCGCCCGCCTGGAAAGCTGATCTGCCCGGAATGGCTGCGCAAGTGCGCGTTGCGGCGCGTGAACAGCATCATCAGCTCCTGCTCGTGCTCGACGATCGGCATCAGCACCGACGCGCGCGTGAGCGCGCCGCCGCCGTCCACGCCCGGGTCTCCCAGCAGCGCCTCGACCCCGTGCTGCGGAGCGGCAAGTCGCCGGCGCAGCTCTGCCACGTCGAGCTCGACCGCCCGGCCGCGAATCAGCCTGGCGCGCATGCGGCGGAGGCCCGGTCCCGTTACGGGATCAGGACGACCGAGCCGGTCGTCTTGCGCGACTCGAGGTCGCGGTGCGCCTGCGCGGCGTCGGCCAGCTTGTAGCGCGCGGTCGTCTCGATCTTGACCTTGCCGGACTTCACCGCGTCGAACAGCGCGTCGGTGCGCTCGACCAGATCGGCGCGGCTGGCAATGTAAGTGCCGAGCGTCGGACGCGTGACGTAGAGCGAACCCTTCGCCGACAGGATGCCCAGATTGACCGGCGCCACCGCGCCCGAGGCGTTGCCGAAGGTCACCATCAGACCGCGTGGGCGCAGGCAATCGAGCGAGCCTTCCCAGGTAGTTTTTCCGACCCCGTCGTAGACCACCGGCACGCCCTTGCCGCCAGTGATCGCCTTCACCTTATCGACGAAGTTTTCCTTGGAGTAGTTGATGACGTGCTCGGCGCCGTGCGCCTTGGCGAGCGCCGTCTTCTCGTCCGAGCCTGCGGTGGCAATGGTGCTGACGCCCAGCGCCTTCAGCCACTGGCAGGCGATCAGGCCGACGCCGCCGGCCGCGGCATGCCAGAGGACCGTGTCGCCGCGCTTCACGGCATAGGTCGAAAAGATCAGGTAATGGACCGTCAGGCCCTTGAGCAGCATCGAAGCGGCCTGCTCGTCGGTGATGCCCTGCGGCAGCTTCACCATCCGGTCCGCCGGCACGACGCGCGACTCGCAGTAAGACCCGATCAGCCCGGTATAGGTGACGCGGTCGCCCGCCTTGAGCTCGGCGACGCCTGGACCGACGGCCTCCACCACGCCCGCACCCTCGTTGCCCGCCACCTGCGGCAGCGGCATCGGGTAAAGCCCGGAACGCTGGTAGGTATCGACGAAGTTGACCCCGATCGCGGTATGCCGGATGCGCACCTGCCCCTGCCCCGGGTCGCCGACCTGGACATCGTCGAGCTGCAGCACCTCGGGTCCGCCGGCCTTGTGAAAACGAATTGCTTTTGCCATCTATGCCTCCTCAATGAAATATCGTCAGAACACCGGTATAGCCGTAGAGCCGGTCGTGGGAAATTTCGCCGCTGCAGAAGAATCCTACCAGTGGTACGTCCCCGAGGGCCTCGCGCACCAGTTCCATCTCGGCACCGCGGCGGCCGAACATGTGCTCGCCGCGTCCTAGACAGGAGTAGTACAGCGCGCCGCGTGGCGCGGGGCCGCAGGCGCGCAATTCGGCCAGCATGCGCCGCAGGTCCTGTTCAGCGCTCGCGGCATCGCGCCTGCAGAAGATGAGTTCGTCGCCCTGTCCGACGACGTCGCCGATCGCAATCAGCTTGTTGCGCAGGTCGATGCCGACCAGATTGCGCACCAGATAGTCCCCGGTGTCGGAGCCGCGCACCGGCAGGCCCGCGAGCACGAATGAGGCCGCGCGCCGCAGGTCGCGCGCGAGCAGATCGCCCACCGCCTCGCGAAAGACGTCCAGCGCGGGCCGCCCGTCCAGCTCGGCGATCACGTTGTCCTCGCATGCGGTGACCCGGTAACGCCCGACCCCGGAAGCAATGCCCGGCGCGGGAAGCGGCGCGCAGCCCTGCGTCAGGCGGGTGGAAACCCTGACCGCCGGCGCGAGCACGACCCCGGACAGGCCTCCCGCAACAACGTCGTTCGCGACCTGCACGGTCTGAGTGCGCGAGCTGGAGAGCCCGCCCACCAGATAGCCGCTGTCCACCTTTGACGCCATATCGGCGACCAAGCCAGCCACGTCGGGCGCCAGCGGGTCGGCGTGCACCACCGCGAAGTGCGCCGCCTGCTCGCCCGTCGGCGGCAGCCGCGTGCGGCCCGAAAACACGCGGTAGTCCTGCGGCGCAAGCGCGGCGACCATCGCTACCAGCGCCGGCTCGTCCTGGTACTCGACGCCGGTCGCGAGCACGCCCACGCCGACCGTGCCGACCCAGTCTTCGACCCCGGTGCGCAGGCGCAGCGCCGCGACCACGCGCTCCGCCTGCGGCGCCAGGGCCTCGGTGAAATAGACAAAACCCAGACCT
>JBOIFB010000099.1:0-9767 GCA_050741415.1 Burkholderiales bacterium
CCCCGAAGCGCCGCCGCCGCCGAAGCCGCCGCCGCCGCCGGACCAGCTCGAGCCGCCGCCGCCAAAACCGCCGCTCGACCAGCCGCCCAGGCCCGCGCCGCCCGCGCTGTAGAAGCGGCGCGCGCCGCCCGCGAGCAGGAACACAAACGCGAGCGCCCCGATGGCCAGGCCGCCGAAAAGGCCGAGGGCGAAGCCCGCGACCGCGCCGGCCGCCACGCCGGTGAGCGCCGAGCCCAGCACACGGCCCATAAGCGCGGTGAGAATCGAACCCAGCACGAACGCCATCACGAGCACGAACACGATGCCGTTCGGCGTCACTCCGGGCCGGGCATGCGTCTGCGCCGGAGCGGGCAGCGGTTCGCCGTGCACCAGACCCATCAGCGCCTCCACCCCGGCGTCCACCCCGCCCGCGTAGTCGCCGGCGCGAAAGCGCGGCACGATGATCTCGTTGATCACGCGCCAGGCGATCGCGTCCGGAATCACGCCTTCGAGCCCGTAGCCGACCTCGATCCGCAGCGCATGGTCGTCCTTGGCCACCACGAGCAGCACGCCGTCGTCGACTCCCTTGCGCCCGAGCTTCCACTGCTCGGCGACGCGGATCGAGTACTGCTCGATGGTCTCCGGCTTCGTGGTCGGCACCATCAGCACCGCGATCTGGCTGCCCTTCTTCGCCTCGAAGGCCGCCAGGCGGCTCTCGAGCGCGCTTTTTTGCTGTGCGCTCAGCGTGCCGGTGAGGTCCGTGACGCGCGCGGCGAGCACCGGCACCGCCACCTCCGCGCGCGCGGCGGGCGGCCACGCCGCAAGCGCCAGCAGCATGGCGAGAACGCGCGTCATGTCAGTTCTTTGCCGGCGCCGGATGCGAGAAATCGACCTTCGGCGGAACGGCGAGCGCCTTCTCGTTCTCGACCGTGAAGTTGGCCTTGGTGTGGTAGCCGAACATCTTCGCCGTCAGGTTGCTCGGGAATTCGCGCGCCAGCACGTTGTACTGCTGCACTGCCTTGATGTAGCGCCCGCGCGCCACCGTGATCCGGTTCTCGGTGCCTTCGAGCTGCGCCTGCAGCTCACCGAACTGCTTGGTCGCCGTGAGCTGAGGATAGCGCTCCGATACCGCCAGCAGGTGCGAGAGCGCGCCGCCCAGGCGCGTCTGTGCCGCCTCGAAGCGCGCGAACGCCGCGGGGTCGTTCACCAGCTCGGGCGTCGCCTTGATGCTGCCGACCGCGGCCCGCGCGTTGGTCAGCTCGACCAGGGTGGATTTCTCGAAGTCGGCCGCGCCCTGCACCGTGGACACGAGGTTCGGGATCAGGTCCGCCCGGCGCTGGTAGTTGTTCAGCACTTCGGACCAGGCGGCGTGAACCTGCTCGTCCAGCCGCTGGAATTGGTTGTAGCCGCAGCCGCCGAGCAGCAGGCTTGCAGCGGCGGATACGGCGAGCAGGGACTTGCGCATCGAGGTTTCTCCTAGTGGTCGAGAGTGCGGCGCGCGAGCAGCAGGTCGCTCCAGGCCTTCGCCTTGTCGGGCAGGTTGCGCAGCAAATAAGCCGGATGGTAGGTCACCACCAGCGGCACACCGGCGTAGCGGTGCAAGCGTCCGCGCAGGCTGGCGATCGTCGCATCGCTGCCGAGCAGCGTCTGGGCCGCGAAGCGGCCCATGGCGACGATGACTTTCGGCTGGATGAGCGCGATCTGGCGCTCCAGAAATGGAGTGCAGCGCGCCACCTCTCCGGGCTCGGGGTTGCGGTTGCCGGGCGGGCGGCACTTGAGCACGTTCGCAATGTACACGTTCTCGCCGCGCGCGAGCCCGATCGCCGCCAGCATGTTGTCCAGCAGCCTGCCGGCCTGGCCGACGAACGGCTCGCCCAGGCGGTCTTCTTCCGCGCCCGGGGCTTCGCCCACCAGCAGCCATTCGGCATTTCGGTCGCCCACGCCGAGCACGGTCCGGGTGCGCGTCTTGTGCAGCGCGCAGGCGGTGCAGGCGGGAACTTCGCGTTCGAGACGGATCCAATCCGACTCCTGCGCCGCGGGAGCTCCGGACCTGCGCCTCAGCCGCCAGACGGGCGCGAGGCCCATCTCCTTCAGGATTGCGAGCCGGCGCGTGCTCATAGCGCGAGCGAGCACACCAGAGCGTCCTCGCGCCCCGAGTGTGCCGGGTAGTAGCCGCGCCGCAGTGCGATGCGCTCGAAACCGAATCGCGCATACAGCGCGAGCGCCGCCAGATTGCTCGGGCGAACCTCGAGGAACAGGCTCGCCGCTCCGCCCTCGCGCGCCATGGCGAGCGCCCGGCGCAGCAGCGTGCTGCCGTGACCCTGGCGCTGATGCGCGGCCGCAATCGAAAGGTTGAGCAGGTGCGCCTCGCCCGCGGCCACCATCAGCACGAAGTAGCCGATCCACTCGCGCCCCTGGCGCAGGCTGCGGCACTGGTAGCCGGCGCGCAGTGCGTCGGCGAAATTGCCGCGCGTCCAGGGGTGCGCATAGAGGGTGCGCTCGATTGCCGTCACCTGCGCCAGGTCGGCCTCGCGCATCGGCGCCAGCTGCGGGGTCTCGCTCGGTAGCGCACTCATCTGCCTTCACGCTCCTGCCTGTCCTTGCGCTCCTGCGCGGTCAGCGCCACCTTGTCGCGCAGGTAGCGCGGCTCGGCGAGCGCGGCGTCTACCCCCTGCCCCGCCGCCAGCCGCGGCGCGGCGAGGCGCGCCAGCGCGACCGCGCTCGGATGCGCCTCCGCGCTCACCCGCGCCAGCGCGCCGCCGAGCCTCGCGCGCAGCGCCTCGCCGTACTGCGCGAAGCCGTTGCCGCAGCCGAGCCAGCCTTCGCCCGGCGGCAGCGGCGCCTGCGCGGGCGCGACGCATTGCGCCGCGATCGTCTCGCGCCAGCCTTCGGGAGCGCGCTCGAGCGCCGCATAATACACTTCGTGCATGCGCGCATCGAGGCACACCACGGCGCGCTGCGCGCCCGATTCCTCGGCCACCGTCTCGAGCGTGGACACTCCCAGCAC
The DNA here is from genome assembly GCA_050741415.1 of Burkholderiales bacterium. Taxonomy (GTDB): domain Bacteria; phylum Pseudomonadota; class Gammaproteobacteria; order Burkholderiales; family SG8-39; genus DAHVFK01. Next base: position 2,987 of record JBOIFB010000099.1, read on the forward strand.
CGGGATGCCGCGCGCCAGCGCCAGACCCTGGGCCAGCCCGCAGGCGATGCGCAAGCCGGTGAATGCGCCCGGCCCGGCGCCGAAGGCCACCGCGTCGAGCGCGCGCACCGACAGGGCGCGCTCGGCGAGCAGGCGCTCGAGCATCGGCAGAGCCAGGTCGCCGTGGCGCTGGCCGGCGCGGCGCTCGAGCGCCGCGACCTCTCCGCCAGCCCACAGCGCCACCGAACACCACTCGCTCGAAGTCTCGATCGCCGCGAAATTCATGCGACGCTATTCTAGCGCCTGCTAGAATTTTGCTCTTCGTGACGGAGGCAGGCATGGCGCGACACCGCATCGCAGTGATCCCCGGCGACGGCATCGGCAGGGAAGTCATTCCCGAGGGCATCCGCGTGCTCGAGGCGGTCGGCGCCAAGTACGGCATCGAGTTCGAGTGGCAGGAGTTTCCCTGGAGCTGCGACTGGTACCGGCAGCACGGCAAGATGTGCCCGGACGACGCGCCGCAGATCCTGCGCAAGTTCGATGCGGTCTACTTCGGCGCCGTGGGCAACCCGGCGATCGTCGCCGATCACATCTCGGCCTGGGGCCTGCTGATCAACTTCCGGCGCTGGTTCGACCTGTACGTCAACCTGCGCCCGGTGCGGCTGTTCCAGGGCCTGCCCTGTCCGCTCGCGGGTCGCAAGCCGGGCGATATCGACTACATGGTGATCCGCGAGAACACCGAAGGCGAATACGGCAACGTCGGCGGGCGCGTCTACGAAGGCACCGAGCGCGAGATCGTGACCCAGCAGGCGGTGTTCAGCCGCAAGGGCGTCGACCGCATCATGAAGTACGCCTTCGAGCTGGCAAAAAGCCGCAAGAAGCATGTCACCTCGTGCACCAAGTCGAACGGCATCTCGATCACCATGCCCTACTGGGACGAGCGCTTTGCCGAGATGAAAAAGAAATACCCGGACATCCGCGCCGACCAGTACCACGTCGACGGCCTGAGCATCCAGTTGGTGCTGAACCCGGACCGCTTCGACGTCATCGTCGCGAGCAACCTTTTCGGCGACATCCTGTCCGATCTCGGCCCGGCGACCGCCGGCACGATCGGCATCGCGCCCTCGGGCAACATCAACCCGGAGCGGACTTTCCCGTCGATCTTCGAGCCGGTGCACGGCTCGGCGCCCGACATCGCGGGCCGCAAGATCGCCAACCCGATCGCCGCGATCTGGTCCGGCGCGCTCATGCTCGAGCACCTCGGCCATCCCGACGCCGCGGCCGCGGTGCTGCGCGCGTTCGAGCGCGTGATCATCGAGGGTCCGCACACGCCGGATATGAAGGGCAAGGCGAGCACCATGGATCTCGGCGCCGCGATCGCCGACGCCGCGCGCGGCGAAGCGAGGAAGGCGGCGTAAATGCGTCATGGCGCAACGCCGGAGGCGCAATGATTCTGGGTTGGTTTGACAGCAAGGAAGTCGACGCACTGGCCGACCGCATGGCGAAAGACCTCGTCAGGCGCGTTCCTCCGTCGAGCGTCGACGACCAAGACAGGAAGGCCGCGGCCAACCGGGAAAAGAGACGCGATTCGATTCGCCGCCAGGTGCGCGATTTCACCAGCAAGCATCGGCTCAACCTCTACAAGAAGGCGCGCCTGGCCAATCGTTTCAAATGGGCGCTGCACGATGCCGGTTATTCCAAGGCGCTGGTGAACGAAATGACCTTGGAACTGGCGACGGTCATGGCCACGACGCAAAGCCGCTCGGACTAGCAGGCGCCCGTGACGCTGCGCGCGTAGATCCGGCGCGATGGACCAGGCAAGCGAATTCCCGCAGCGGCTGGCCGCCGGATGGAAGGCGATCGAGGCCGACGACCTGAAGGCCGCCGAGGAGATCGCGCGGCGCGCCCTCGCGCAGGATCCGCAGGACGTGGAAGCCCTGCGCCTGCTCGGCACGAGCCTTCTGTACCAGGATCGCTATCCGCAAGCCCTCGCGCCGCTGCGCGAAGTGCACCTGCGTGCGCCGCGCCGCGGCAGCGGGCACCGGCTCGGCTACTGCCATCTCGCCCTGGGCCAGTTCCAGGACGCCGAACGGGTCCTGGAGCGCGAAGTCCGGGACCACCCGGATTTGATCAATGCGCGCAACGCGCTCGGGATCAGTCTGATCAATCAGTCGCGGCGGGAGGACGCCCTGGCGGTGTTCCTCGACGCCGCGAAGATCGACCCCGGATCGGCCGAATCGAACTCCAACGCCGGCAGCCTGTTGACCGAGCTCGGGCGCTGCGACGAGGCGATCGCCTACCTGCAGCGGGCGGTGCAGGCCAGCCCCGGGCTCGCCGAGGCGCATTTCAACCTGGGCGCGGCGTTGCAGCGCCTCAAGCGCCACGACGAGGCCGCGCTCAGCGTGCAGAAGGCGCTCGAGCTCGCGCCCCGCATGTCGTACGCGCTCGGCAACCTGGTATGGAACGAGATCGCGCAGTGCCGCTGGAACGGCCTCGAAGCCCGGATCGCGGAGCTTCGCCGCCAAGTGCGCGACGAGGGGATTCCCGCCGCGCCGTTCACCTTCATCGTCGTAACGGACGACCCGCGCGAGCAGCGCCAGTGCGCCGAGCTGCATGTGCGCGCCGCCGTGCCGGCCCGCCCCGCTGCGATGTGGAAGGGCGAGCGCTACCGTCACGAAAAGATCCGGATCGCCTACCTTTCGGCGGATTTCTGCGAACACGCCACGAGCCACCTGATGGCGGGCCTGTTCGAGCGCCACGACCGCTCGCATTTCGAGCTCACCGCGATCTCCTACGGGCCGGAGAACCGCAGTCCGATGCGGGCGCGGCTCGTGCGCGCGTTCGACAAGTTCGTCGAGGCGCGCACGCTGGCCGACGCGCACGTCGCGCGCATGCTGCGCGAGATGGAGATCGACATTGCGGTCGATCTGAAAGGCCACACGACCGACAGCCGGTGCGCGATCCTTGCGCACCGGCCGGCGCCGATCCAGGTCGCGTACCTGGGCTATCCGGGAACGATGGGCGCGGATTTCATCGACTACATCCTCGCCGACCGTCACGTGCTGCCCGAGGCGGAGCAGGCGTGCTACACGGAAAAGGTCGCGTATCTGCCCGACTGCTACCAGGTGAACGATGCGTCGCGCCGCATTCCGGAACGCAGTCCGACGCGCGCCGAGGCGGGCTTGCCGCGCGAGGGCTTCGTCTTCTGCTGCTTCAACAACAGCTACAAGATCACCCCGCAGATGTTCGATGTCTGGATGCGGCTGCTGAACGGCGTTCCGTCGAGCGTGCTGTGGCTGCTCGAGGACAATGCGACCGCCCGGCACAACCTCGCGCGCGAAGCCCAGGCGCGCGGCGTGGCTCCCTCCAGGCTGCTGTTCGCGCCGCGCCTGCCGCAGGCCGACCATCTGGCCAGGCACCGGCTGGCGGACCTGTTCCTGGACACCTTGCCCTGCAACGCGCACACCGGCGCGGCCGACGCGCTCTGGGCCGGGCTGCCGCTGCTGACCTGCGCCGGGCGCGCGTTCCCCGGCCGGGTGGCGGCGAGCCTGCTGCACTCGATCGGGCTGCCCGAGCTGATCACGCGCTCGCTGCCCGGCTACGAGGCTCTCGCCCTGAGTCTCGCCCGAGACGGCCGGATGCTGTCCGAATTGCGCGCGCGGCTCGCGGCAAACCGCGCAAGCGCGCCGGTGTTCGACACCGACAGGACGCGCCGCAGCCTGGAATCGGCGTATCGGGCCATGTGGCAGATGCAGCAGCGCGGCGAGCCGCCGCGCAGCTTTTCGGTCGAGCCAGAGCGCGCCTAGGCGGCCTGCCCCCGCCCCGCGCCGATCTCAGTGCGACAGCTTGCCGAAGAACGCTCCCACTTCCTGACCGTTGTCGGTGATCACGCTGCGGAAATCCATGTCCTTTTCGCTCGTAAAGCGGAAGACCACGTTCTCGCGCATCTGCCTCCCGCTTTGCTCCCAGTCGTAGTGGGCGATCATGGTCTTGCGATCGGGCCACTCCGCAACGTGGTCGTGCGTGTCGCCCTGGTTATTGACCGCGTACCAATGCCCGATGCCGCTCACCGGATCCGTGCCCATCAGGTCCGCCTCCACGAACGTCATCGTGTCGCTGCGGCCGACGAAGTCGCAGCGCACCGCGTGGCCCGCGACCGCCTTGCGGCACGAGAGCGAAAGCGCGAGCGCCACCGGGTCCTTACCGGGCGCGCCGTACTGGCCGTTGCCCTTCCAGTAGCCGAGGAACGGATAGAACTGCGCCGCCGCGGGCACGGCGGTCTGGGCCGCCGCACTGGAGGCGGCGAGCGCGAGCAATAGGATCGGCAATAATTTCAGGCTCATGTGGATATGCGGCGCGATCTGGTCCGCGCGCGATCGATATGGTAACGCAGGCTAGGCGCCCGGGCCGGGCGTGACGATCTCGGAATCGTCCCGGTTGCCCCACTCGCCCCAGGACGAGACGTAGTTGCGCACCCGCGCATAGCCGAGCGACTTGAGCGCGAGAAAGGTGTTGGCCGAGCGGTAGCCGCCCTGGCAGAAGGGAATGACGGTCTTGTCCGGCGTCACGCCCTTCGAAGCGTAGAGCGCGCGGATCTCCTGCACCGGCCGCAACGCTCCTCGGGCGTCGAGGTGATCGCGCCAGAAAACGTGCACGGCGCCCGGAATGGTGCCGGCGCGCCGGGCGCGGAGTTCGCTGCCGCGGTATTCGGATTCGCGCCTGACGTCGAGAATCACGGTCTGCGCGTCGCCGATCGCGCGCTGCAGGTCGAAGCGCGTCGCGAGCAGCCCGAGGTCCGGCGTTGCCTTGAACGGCGGCGGAGTCGGAGGCGCCTTGGCCGGGTCGGCGGGCGGCGGCGCTTCGCTCACGCGCGCCAGGCGCCCGCCCGCGGCGAGCCAGGCCTGCGTCCCGCCATCGAGCAGCCGGACCTCCGGATGACCCAGCAGCGCGAGCAGCCAGACCGCACGCGCCGCGCGCTCGCCGCTTTCGTGGTCGTAGATCGCCACCGGCTTGTCGCGCGCCACGCCGCGGCTGCCGAACAGGCTCCTGAACATCGCCAGGAAAGCGCTCAACGGCGCCTCCGAGGAGTCGTTCAGGCTCACCCCGTAGAGGTCGAGATGCCTGGCGCCCTCGATGCGGCCGAGCGCAAAATCCTCGGCCGGACGCAGGTCGAGCAGCGTGACCGCCCCCAACCGTTCGTCCAGCTCGCGCGCTTCGATCAGGTACCTCCGGTCCGGGAAATCAAGGCTAGGCATGTCGTGGGTCCATCGTCAGGCCGCTGCGCGGTCACGCGTGAATTTCTGGCCGACGCGAAAGAGCGGCACCACCGCATACACGAGCAGCGCGGCGCGTGGTGCATAGAGCGCCGCCACGCTGCCGATGAGGAAGGCGCCGCCCAGAACGAGCGTAGTGCTTGCCTGGGAGCGCTGATGCGCGAGGACCGTTTGATCCCGGGAATGACTTCCGGCCGCCAGACGAAGCCAGATGAAGCCGCCCGAGGCCGCCAGCATCACCACGCCGTACAGCGCCGCAGGAACCGGCTCCGACCAATGCGTCTCGCTCGCGAACGACAGGGCGAACGGCACCAGCGACATGAAAAAGAGCAGCACGCCGTTGGCAAAGAGGATCGGGTAGTCGACCGTACGAATCTCGGCCACGATGTCGTGGTGGGAGATCCACATCATGAACACGTTGCCGAAGGTCAGCAGGTAGGCGACGTACACGGGCCAGAGCTGCGCGAGCGCCGCGAAGGTCGGCTCCTGCGGCACCTTGAGGTCGAGCACCATGATGGTCAGGATGATGGCGATGACGCCATCCGAGAACGACTCCAATCGGTTCTTGTTCACCTCAGCGGTCCGACGAATCGGCAGCCCGTGCGCGCAAACCGGGGCTCAGGCCGCATCCGATATCGGCGATGCCTTGCGGTCTTGGACGACGCGTCGGCGGGTCGGCATGGATGGCTCTCGGACGCATACTCTCACCAAATCGGCTCGTGAGACAGTTATATCCGATCTGCGCCCAAGGCCTCAACCGCGGCGGCGCGGCAGTCCTGCCGTTGCCTGCGCCGGCGGGGCGCGCGATCTGCGCGCCGACACCCTGATCGCGTTTCCGGCCGGCTGCGCCTATCGCCGCCGCCTGCAGGCCTGGCTCGGCGAGGACGGAGTGGCGCCCGAGAAAGTGCTCGAGCTCGCCTCCTATCACGCGATCGTCGCCTGCGTCGCCTCCGGCACGGGAATCGCGTTCGTGCCGCGCTCGGTGCTCGCGACGCTGCGCGGCCACGGATCGATCGGCGTGCACCCCCTGGGCGCGAAGAAGGGCGCGGTCACCACCCAGCTCATCTGGCGCAAGGGCGAGATTTCGCGGCCGCTGAAAGCACTCCAGGAGCACATCCCCGCGCGCCTTGCGCGTGCGCCCTAGCCTTGCGAAGCCGAGGCGAGCATTGCGGCCATTCGTTCATGGATGAGATTGATCGCCTTGAGCGGACGGATCATGACTTTGAATTCAACAATCTTGCCCGACCCGTTCCATTTGATGATGTCGACTCCATTGACCGTGGTTCCGTCGATCTCGGTTTCGAATTCCAGCATCGCATCCGTCTCGCCGACGATCTCTCGAACATAGCGAAAGCTCGGGTTGAAGAACACTCGAAACGCTGCCGTGAGATAGGCCTTGGTCAAGGCTTTGCCGCGCTGTGGGGTGTGCACGATCGGCGACAGGAACACGGCATCCTCTGCGAGGATGTCCTCCAATCCAGATGGATCGTGCGCCTTTACGAGGCTGTGCCAGGTTTCGATGAGTTGGG
>JBOIFB010000100.1:0-9745 GCA_050741415.1 Burkholderiales bacterium
CGCGCAACCTGCATCGCGCGGCGCGCATCGTAGACGTGGAGCGGGGCGGGCGCTTTCCGGACACCGCGCAGGACCTCGCGCGGCTGCCCGGGCTCGGGCGCTCGAGCGCCGCGGCGATCGCCGCGTTCGCGTTCCGGCGGCGCGAGGCGATCCTGGACGGCAACGTAAAGCGCGTGTTCGCGCGCTGCTTCGGCATCGAGGGCTATACGGGCGCGCCCGCAGTCGAGGCTCGGCTGTGGCGCATCGCCGTGCGCGAGCTGCCGCAACGCGAGATCGCACGCTACACGCAGGCCCTGATGGACCTCGGCGCGGCGGTGTGCGTGCGCGGCACTCCGCGCTGCGACGCCTGCCCGCTCGATTCGCGCTGCGTCGCGCGGCGCGATGGCCGCACCGCGCAGCTGCCCGCACCGCGCCCGCGCAAGCCCTATCCCGAGCGGATCGTGACCTGGCTGGTGCTGATGCACGCCGGCCGGGTGCTGCTCGAGCGGCGTCCGGCACCGGGCCTCTGGGGTGGACTTTGGGCCCTGCCCGAAAGCGAGCCGCGCGGCTTTGCTGCGTTCTGCCGGCGCGAGTTCGGTTGCGAGCCGCGGCCCGCGCGCAGACTCGATCCGATCGAGCACCAGTTCACGCACTTTCGGCTGCGTGCGACCCCCGTCGTGATCGCGTTGCGCGCGGCGCCAGTGGCGGCCATCGAGGCGCCGGGACGCATCTGGCTCGACCCCGCCGATGCATCCGGGGCGGCCGCGCCGGCGCCGGTGAAGCGGCTGCTGGCGCGGCTCGCTACGGGCCGTTAAGCGCGCGTCGCGAGGCCGTGCTGGACGAGAAACTTGTGCAGGATCTCAAGCCGCTCGCGAGCGTCCGTGAGCTCCATCAGCTTCTGTTTCGCCGCCAGCGGTACCGGCAGGATCTCGGCCAGGCGCGAGCCGACCCAGGAACTCGAATCGAACCGGAACGGTGCCTCGATCTGCTGCGCACCGTGCTTCTCGATCACCAGGCGCAGCAGCCGCGCGCAGGCGAGGAATTCGTCCGGCAGCGCGCAGTCTTCGTCTGCCGGCCGCAGCTCCACCTCGGCGCGTGTCAGCCCGCTGGCGAGAACCTCGCGCTGCAGGATGCGGAATCGCTCCTCGCCGCGCGCGACAATGTGCAGCACGCCAAGCTGCTGCATGTCCCATTGCGCGATGCGCGCCGTGCAGCCGGTCTCTTCCGGCAGCGCCGCGGGGCCAACCTCGGCGCCGCGGCGGATCAGGCACACGCCGAACGGCTGGTCGTCGCGCAGACAGTCCTTCGCCATCGTCATGTAGCGCTGCTCGAACACGCGCAGCGGCAGCAGGCCGCCCGGAAACAGGACTGCCTGCAGCGGGAACAGGGCGATCGCCCGCCGGCCGGCGGCGTTCAGGGCGTGCCCTCTGGGTCGGTGCGCGCGAGGCCGCGATGCCGGACCAGCACTCGCCACTTGCCGCGGAACGCCGCCGCCAGGCGCTCGGCCAGGTAGACCGATCGGTGCCGCCCGCCGGTGCAGCCGATCGCCACGGTGACGTAGTTGCGCTGCTCGCGCTCGATTTCAGGCAGCCAGCGGCCGAGGAAGTCCTGCACGTCCGCGATCAGGCGTTGCACCGTCTCCTGGGCGTCGAGGTAGCGCGCCACGGCTTCATCGCGCCCGGTGAGCGGTCGCAGCGACGCCTCATAGTGCGGGTTCGGCAGCATGCGCGCATCGATCACCCAGTCGGCGTCCAGCGGAATGCCGTCGCGGAACGCGAACGATTCGAACAGCAGCGTGAGCGATCCGCCGCCGAGGCCCACCAACTCCTTGATCCAGCCCTGCAGCGCGCGCGGCAGCAGCTCGCTGGTGTCGATGCGGTGGCCGAGGTCGGCCACGCCCGAGAGCAGCGCGCGCTCTCGCTCGATCGCCTCGGCGAGCGTGAGACCTGCCGCCGTAAGCGGGTGCCGGCGGCGGGTTTCGGAGAACCGGCGCAGCAGCGTCTGCGCGCTTGCCTCGAGGTACAGCACGCGGCAATCGATCCCGCGCGCCTTGAGGCGCGACACATTCTCGGGCAACGCCGGAAGCGCCGCACTGCGCGCATCTACGCTTACCGCGACGCGCTCGTGACCTGCCTCCTGCAGGAAGTCGGCGACCTGCACCAGCAGCGTGGCGGGAAGATTGTCGACGCAGTAGTAGCCGCCGTCCTCGAGCACGTTCAGCGCGATGCTCTTGCCCGAGCCCGAAAGTCCGCTGACCAGGATGAGCTGCATGGCGGGTCAGGAGGCGCTCAGGTCCCGCGCTCGATTTCCCTTTTCTGGCGCACCATGAACTGCGTCATCGAATCGATGCCCCTCAGTTGCAGGATGTAGTTGCGCACTGCGGCTTCCAGCAGCACCGCGAGGTTGCGTCCCGCGGCCACCGGAATCACCACTTTGCGCACGGTGACGCCAAGGATCTCTTCCGACAGTTCGGCCAGCGGCAGGCGCTCCGAGGGCTCGCGCTGCCCCTGCGCGGGCTTTTCCAGGTGTGCGATCAGCTTGAGCTTCATTTTGGGGCGTACCGCGGTCTCGCCAAAAATCGTGCGCACATCGAGCAATCCCAGCCCGCGCACCTCGAGGAAGTCCCGCAGCAGGGGTGGGCAGCGACCTTCCAGGGTGTTGATCGCGATGCGCGAGATCTCGACCACGTCGTCCGCGACCAGGCCGTGGCCGCGGCTGATCAGCTCGAGGCCGAGCTCGCTCTTGCCCACGCCCGAGTCGCCGGTGATCAGCACGCCCAGGCCGAGAACGTCCATCAGTACGCCGTGGCGCTCGGTGGTTTCGGCCAGCGCCTTGGCCAGGTAGCGCGAGAGTTTCTCGATCACCCTCGGCGCGGGAACCCGCGTGGTGAACAGCGGCGTGTGCGTGTGCTCCGCGCCTTCGAGCAGCTCGCGCGTCGGGCCGACGCCGTCGGCCAGGATCACTGCGGTAGGCGACGCGACGAACAGCCGCGCCGCGAATTCGGCGCGGGCCGCCGGGTCGCCGCCGGCGAGCATCGCTGCCTCGTAGGCGCCGAGAACCTGGATGCTGTTCGGGTGGGTAAGGTTGAGGTGGCCGATCAGCGCGGCCGAGGCGGCCGCGTCGCGCTGCACCGCGACGCTTGCGTCGCGCCCCGCGAGCCAGGCAAGCGAGAGCGCCTCGCGGTTGTCCTCATGCAGCTGCGCGACGTTGACCTGAAACATCCGGCTGCCAGGCGGCGATGATCTGGTGCAGCGCGCTCGCGTCCGGCGCGCCCGCCATGGATTCGCGCAAATTCCTGTCGCTGAACATCTGCGCCAGCTCGGACAGGATCTGCAGGTGCTTTTCGGTCGCCTGCTCGGGCACCAGCAGCACGAACAGGAGATTCACCGGCTTGCCGTCCGGGGCGTCGAACGCGATCGTCTGATCGAGGCGCAGGAACGCGCCCAGCGCGTCCTTGAGGCCCTTGATGCGCCCGTGTGGAATCGCCACGCCCTGGCCGAGAGCAGTTGAGCCGAGCCGCTCGCGCGCGAACAAGCTGTCGAACACGAGGTTCCTCGCGATACCGTGATTGTTCTCGAATAGCAGGCCGATCTGCTCGAACAGACGTTTCTTGCTCGAGACCGAAAGGTCGAGCACCACGTTCGCGGGTGGTAGGAGTTTTGCGACTAGGCTCATGCCCGGGCAGGCGGGAGACTGCAGAGGGCGCGAATTATAGCCCAATGCCGCGGGTTGCGGGACGCGGTCATCGGGCGCGAGCCCTAGGAGCTCAATTCCTGACGCTTCAGGGCATCGTGCGGCTTGTCGTGGGCCTTGCCCTTGTGCTTCATGATCTGGCGATCGAGCTTGTCGGTCAGCAGGTCGATGGCGGCATACAGATCGTCCTCTTCGCACTCGCAGTGCAGATCCTTGCCGCGCACGTGCAGCGTGATTTCGGCCTTCTGCCTGAGCTTGCCCACCGAGAGGATGACGTGGGCGTCGATCACATGGTCGAAGTGGCGTTTGATGCGCTCCAGCTTGGTTTGCACGTAGCCGCGGATCGCCGGCGTCACTTCGAGATGGTGGCCGCTCACACTGAGATTCATTCGCTCTTCTCCTACAGGCATTTTCTTTGGTTGACGGGAGGAATCTGGAGGGATTCGCGATACTTCGCAATCGTGCGCCTTGCCACAACGATACCCTGTTGCCCCAGGATTTGCGAGATTCTGGCGTCCGATAGCGGCGTGCGCGCATCCTCGGCCGCCACCAGCTGCCTGATCAGCGCGCGGATGGCGGTGGACGAGGCCGCGCCGCCGGTGTCGGTCGCGACATGGCTGCCGAAGAAATACTTCAGCTCTAAGGTGCCGCGGGGCGTGGCCATGTACTTCTGGGTAGTGACGCGCGAGATCGTGCTCTCGTGCAGGCCCAGCGTTTCGGCGATTTCGCGCAGCACGAGGGGCCGCATCGCGACCTCGCCGTGCTCGAAGAAGTTTCGTTGACGGTCGACGATCGCCTGCGACACGCGCAGGATGGTATCGAAGCGCTGCTGCACGTTCTTGATCAGCCAGCGCGCCTCCTGCAGCTGGGAGGCGAGCGCCTTGCCGGCGCTGCGGCCGCCGGCGAGTTCGGCGTACAGGCGGTTGATGCGCAGCTTCGGCAGCGCGTCGGAATTGAGGCTGGCGCGCCAGACGTTCCTCAGCTTGCGCACGATCACGTCGGGCACCACGTAGCGAGTTTCCACCGAGGCGAAAGCCGCGCCGGGGCGAGGATTGAGGCTCAGGATCAGACGCTGGGCGGCGCGCAGCCCGTCTTCGCTCGCGCCCGTGGACGCCTTGAGGCGCGCGTAGTCGCGGTTGGCGAGCAGCTCGAGGTGCTGCTCGCATATCGTAAGCGCGAGCCGCCGCACCGGATCGCCGGTACCGGCGGCTCGGATCTGCAGTGCGAGGCACTCCGACGGCGAGCGCGCGCCGACGCCGGTGGGCTCGAAATTCTGCAGGTGCCGCAGGGAGATCGCCAGGTCCTCCACTCCCGCTTCGGCTTCTTGCGGGAGCATCGCCGCCACGTCTTGCAGGCTCTGCGTAAGATAACCATCCTCGTCCAGGGCGTCGATCAGCATCCCGATCAGCGCCCGGTCGCGCTGATCGAGATTGGTGAGCGAAAGCTGCGTGTAGAGGTGGTCGCGCAACGATGGCTGGTCCGGCGCGACGAAAGTCCGATCGCCTTCGTCGTCGTCGGCCCCACGCCACACTGCTGCCTGATCCGCGTCCCATTCTTCGCGCGGCTCGGCCTGCGGCGCCTCGTCCGCGGGTGCCTGCGCGCTCGTCTCGCCCGCATGCAGGGGAGGCGGCACGGCAGCGGCCTCGGTTTCGCCGTCCTCGCGCTCGAGGATCGGGTTTTCCATCAGGAGACGCTCTATTTCCTGATTGAGCTCGACCGTCGAGAGCTGCAGCAACTTGATGGACTGTTGCAGCTGAGGCGTGAGCGTCAGGTGCTGCGACAGCCGGAACTGCAGGGTCGGCTTCATCAATGGGCTGGAGCGCGCAGCGCGCTACATGCGGAAGTTCTCGCCGAGGTATACGCGGCGCACGCTGTCATTATAGACAATTTCCTCGGGTTGCCCCGACGCGAGAACGGCGCCTTCGTTGATGATGTAGGCGCGGTCGCATATGCCCAGGGTCTCGCGCACGTTGTGGTCCGTGATCAGCACGCCGATGCCTCGCTCCTTGAGGAAGCGGATGATGCGCTGGATGTCGAGCACCGCGATCGGATCCACGCCCGCGAAGGGCTCGTCGAGCAGGATGAACGAGGGACGGGTGCCGAGCGCGCGCGCGATCTCGAGCCGCCGCCGTTCGCCTCCCGAGAGCGACAGCGCGGGCAGCTTGCGCAGGTGGGCGATGCTCAGATCCTTCAATAGTTCGGTCAGGCGCGGCTCGATTTCCGGCTGCGCCAGTCCTTGCAGCTCGAGGATGGCGCGCACGTTCTCCTCCACCGTGAGCCTGCGGAAGACGGAGTTCTCCTGCGGCAGGTAGGAGATGCCGAGGCGCGCGCGGCGATGGATGGGAAGGTGCGTGAGGTCGCGCCCATCCAGCTGTATCGTTCCGGCGTCGGCCGGGACCAGTCCGACGATCATGTAGAAGCAGGTCGTCTTGCCGGCGCCGTTCGGCCCGAGCAGCCCCACGACCTCGCCGCTCGAGACTTCGAGCGAGACGTCCTGCACCACGGTGCGCGACTTGTAGCGCTTGCGCAGGTTTCCCGAGCGCAATACGCTCATTTTGCGGCCGGCGCAGGCGATGCGCCCGGTACGGCGGGGGAAAACTCCTTCGTCGGCTGCAGCACGGCGCGTACCCGGCCTTGCGGCGTATCGGCGCCGCCCGTGACCGAGTAGAAACCCGAGCGTTGGTCGAGGAAGATGTAGTTGCCGCGCACCACGTCCTTGTCGCGCGACACGCGCGCGTTGTCGAACAGCTCCACCTTGTTTTCGCGCTGATCGATTTCCACGCGCATCGCCTCGCCCTCGATCCAGGCGCCTGGCTTGCCGCCGTTCGAATCCGCTCTTTGCCGGAACCGCACCGGGTTGCCCGTCGCCGTGACGTGCTGGAAGCCGTCCGCGTCCTGGCGCACCACGAGACGGTCCGCGTGAACCACCAGCGTCCCTTTGGTCAGCACAACCTTGCCTTCGAAGACGCTCATCCGCCGCGCTTCGTCGGACATCATGCGATTCGACTCGATTTCGGTCGGCTTGTCCTGGTCGGCCTTCTCGGCGTGCGCGCTCGGCGGCGCCTGCAGCGCCGCCGCGGCGGCGAGCGCGGCGGCAAGCACACGGGCGGCGGCAACGCGGTTGCGCGATGTCATGGCTTGGTCTTATCCGGCTCGATTCGGCTGCGCACGCGCTCGTTCAGGGTCAGGCGTCCTAGCTCATTGTTGTATTCCATTCCCCTCCCGGTGATCGACTGCTCATCGTCGCTTATCGTCACCTGGCGGTCCGTCAGCGCCAGCGACTTGGCGCTCACGATGTGCAGGAAGCTGGTACGCATGCGCATTTCCGGGCGTTCCCCGTCTGCCGCGCGCACCAGCAGGACATCGCCGTAGAGAAACAGCTCGTCGGCGCCCTGCGACAGCGTGCCGCGGTCGGCCGTGACCGTCATGCGCGGCTCGCCAGGCCTGGTCTGCACCATCCGCGGCGCGACCAGGTCGGTCGAGTCGTCGTCCGGATAATGTATCATTTTCGCCGCTGCCAACGTGGATTCTGCAATCCCGCCGGAGCCGTAGCTCGTGACGTTGAAGTTTTCCACGATGTAGTCCGGATCGTGGCGCCGCTGGGTCGATTGCGCGGGGGGCTCCTGCACCGCCTGCTTGAGCCAGAATGTCACCATCGCGAGCGCCAGCATCAGCGCAAGCGGGAACAAGCCGGTCGCCGAAATCCTCACGCCAGGTATCGGGCCAGCGCGGACTCGAGCGAGCCTTGCGCGCGCATCACGAGCTCGCAGATCTCGCGCACCGCGCCCGCGCCCGCCGGCGAGTCGCACACGTAATGAACGCGCTGCCGCACGGCCTGCGGCGCCTCGCGCGGCGCGCAGGCGAAGCCGCAGCGCGCCAGCACCGGCAGATCCACCACGTCGTCGCCCGCGTAGCCCGTGGCCTCGGCCCGCACGCCGAGCTGCGCCAGGAGCCCGGCGTAGGCCGATTGCTTGTCGTCGATTCCCTGCAGAACGTACTCGATGCCGAGCTCGGCTGCGCGCTGGGCGACGGCCGGCGAGCGGCGGCCGCTCAGAATGGCGGGCGCCACGCCGCTGTGCGCCAGCATCTTGATGCCGTGCCCGTCGAGCGTGTGGAACGCTTTGAGCGCCTCGCCCGCGGGGCCGTACCACAGCCGCCCGTCGGTGAGCACGCCGTCTACGTCGAAGATCATCAGGCGCACGCGCCGCGCACGCTCGAGCGCGGCACTGGAGGCTTCGCTCATCGGCTCAGATGACTTTGGCGCGGAACAGGTCGTGCATGTTGAGCGCCCCCGCGAGCTTGCCGCTTTCATCGACGACGACAAGCTGGTTGATCTTGTGGCGTTCCATCAGCTGCACCGCCTCGACTGCGAGCGCTTCGGGCCGGATCGTGAGCGGACCGGGCGTCATGACCTCGGCAATGCCGGCATTCGAGAAATCCGATACCTTGTCGAGCGCGCGCCTCAGATCGCCGTCCGTGAAGATGCCGACGATGCACCCCGCGGCATCGACCACTGCGGTCATTCCCAGCCCGCCGCGCGTCATTTCGTGCACCGCCTGGCGCAGGCTGGCCGTATCGCGGACCGAAGGCAGGTCGGCTCCGCCTCGCATGACGTCGGCGACGTGGGTGAGCAGCCGCCTGCCGAGCACGCCGCCTGGATGCGAGCGTGCGAAATCGTCAGCCGAGAAGCCGCGCGCGTCCAGCAGCGCCACCGCGAGCGCGTCGCCGAGCGCAAGCGCGGCGGTCGTGCTCGCCGTCGGCGCGAGGTTGAGCGGACAGGCTTCCTGCGCCACGCCCGCATCGAGGTGGATGTCGGCTTCGCGTGCGAGCGTCGAATCGTGTTTGCCGGTGATCGCGATCAGCTTGGCCCCCCGGCGTTTGATCAGCGGAATGATCCTGAGCAGCTCTTCGCTCTCGCCCGAGTGCGAGATGCCGATGAAGATGTCGTCCGCCTGGATCATGCCGAGATCGCCGTGGCTTGCTTCGGCCGGATGAACGAAATACGCCGGCGTGCCCGTGCTCGCGAGGGTAGATGCGACCTTGCGCGCGATGTGCCCGGACTTGCCGATGCCGCTCACCACCACGCGCCCGCTGCGGCCGAGAATCAGCGACACGGCATCCAGGAAGCGCTCGTCGATGCGGCCGATCAGCGCGCGTACCGCGTCGGCCTCTATCGCCAGTACCCGGCGCGCAAGCTCCAGCGCCGTTGACGAAGCGCTTATCATAGCGGGGAAGTATAGCCCAACCGACCCTTTTCCCGGATGGATGCAACGGGCATTGCGCTGCAACCGGTGCTAGTGCTGCTCGCGGGCAGCGTGCTGGCCGTGGTCGCGTGCCGCAGCCTGTCGCTGCCGCCGATCGTCGGCTACCTGGTGACCGGACTCGCGCTCGGCCCGCACGCGCTCGGGCTGATCGAAGACAGCGAGGATACGCGCCGGCTGGCCGAGTTCGGCGTCGTGTTCCTGATGTTCTCCATCGGGCTCGAGTTCAGCCTGCCGCGCCTGCTGGTGATGCGGCGCGTGGTGTTCGGGCTCGGCCTCGCGCAGGTGTCGGCGACGGTGGCGTTGTGCGTGCTGGCATCGGTTGCACTGGGCGGGTCCTGGCAGGCGGGCCTGGTGCTGGGCGGTGCGGCGGCGATGTCCTCCACCGCGATCGTCTCCAAGCTGCTGGCCGAGCGCATGGAGCTCGATTCGGCGCATGGGCGCGAGATCATCGGCGTGCTGCTGTTCCAGGACCTGGCCGTCGTGCCGCTGCTGATCCTGATCCCGGCCCTGGGCCACCCCGCCAGCGAGACCGGCCTCGCCATCGCGCTCGCTTTGGCCAAGGCGGCGCTGGCCCTGGGCGTGCTGCTGGCAGCGGGGCCCAAGGCGATGCGCGCGTGGTTCGGCGTGGTCGCGCGCCGGCGCTCGACCGAACTGTTCGTTCTCAACGTGTTGCTGATCACTCTCGCGCTCGCTTTCTTGACCGGCCTGGCAGGCTTGTCGCTCGCGCTGGGAGCGTTTCTGGCCGGGATGCTGATATCGGAGACCGAGTACCGCTACCAGGTCGAAGAGGACATCAAGCCGTTCCGCGA
>JBOIFB010000101.1:0-9717 GCA_050741415.1 Burkholderiales bacterium
GCGGCCGGCAGCGCGGCGAAGCGCTGCGCGGCGGCGTCGCCCAGCAGCCAGCGGCTCTGGTCGTCGAACCGCTCCGCCCGGGCCTTGAAATCGCCGCGTTCGAACAGCACCGCGCCGCTGGCGAGCAGCGAGCGCCAGGGGCAGAACTCGCTCTCGCGCGCCAGCCGCACCAGCGCGCCGTCGTCGGCGTCGCCGATCATCGGAACGTGTCCGGCCGAGTCCATCACGGCGGCGACGAATTCGAGCATGCGCTCGAGGCGCGCGGCGACGCGGGGCGAAAGCTCCGCGCCGTTCGCGCGCCCGAACAGCAGGGCGAGCAGCATCATGTCCGCCACCTCCTGCTGGTACCACAGCGCCTGCTCGCGGTCGACGCCGTCGGCGCCGACCTGCTTGAGCGCCTCGGCTTCCAGCCCGTCGCGCGCAAGCGCGCGCCAGCGCGCCGATTCGGGCCACAGGGGCCAGGTGATCGAGGCGATGAACAGGCCGGTAAGCTCGCCGAACAGGTGGTTGTTGGCCGACGAGTGGCGCGACAGGTTGCGCGCGATGAAATGGCAATGCCGGTACACCGCCGCCAGCCAGCGACCGCGCAGTTCCCGGCCTTCGCCGCCCAGCAGGTGCCAGGCGATGGCCCAGTTGACCAGCCGCACTCCCGCCTCGAGCGCGCTGGTCCACTGCACGCCGCGCGGGTAGGGACACTGCTCGAGCCAGGACTCGAGCAGGCGGCGCGCGCCCTGCGCATAGCGCGCGTTCCCCGTCAGGCGCCAGGCCTGGGCCAGGGTGACCAGCTCGAGATGGCGGTTCGGCTCCCACAGGTATTTGATGTCGCCGACGACGCGCGGGTCGCGGTAGTCGATCGCCTTGCCGAAGTCGAGCGGCGCCTCGATCCCGGTCTTCGGGTCCCGGTTCCAGCGCGGCGGAAAGCCGAGCGCGCAATCGCGCAGCGCAAGCACGTCCCAGCGCCCGGCGAGCACCCGGTCGGCCGCTTCGCGGTAAGGGGCGAAGTCGAATCCCAGCGGCCACTGCGCCACCCAGGGCGAGCCCGCGGCGCCGTCGCCGGGGTCCACCGCGCGCGCGAGACCCAGGCCGAGGCGCTCCAGCGCGCCGGCGAGCGCCCGCCGCAGGCGCCAGCCGATCTCGGCCAAGTCCATCGCCCGCAGCCGCTTCAGCTTCCATGCCAGCGTGGCGCTCATGCCAGACACTCGCGGTACAGGGCACGGAAGTCCCCGGCAAGGCGATCGATGGTGTAGCGCTCGAGCACCCGGTCGCGCGCGGCGCGGGCCATGCGTTCGAGACGCGCGCGGTCGTCGTCGAGCGCGGTCAGCGCGAGCGCAAGCGCGCATACGTCCTTGGGCGCCACCAGCAGCCCGTGTACGCCGTCGCGAATCACGTCGGGAATCGCCGCCACCGGCGTGGTGACCGGCACGCAGCCGGCCGCCATCGCCTCGAGCAGCGCGTAGGGCAGTCCCTCGCTGTACGAGGGAAACACGAAAACGTCGGATTCGAGCCACAGCCGGGTCTTGTCGCTGCCGAACACGGGGCCGAGGAAGCGCACCCGGTCTTTCACTCCCGCAGCCTCGACCGCGGCCAGCAATTCCGCCATGGCGGCGCCCTCGCCCGCGATCCGCAGCTCGAATTCCCGCCCGCCGCGCGCAAGCGCGCGCAGCGCATCGATCGCCTCGAACAGCCCCTTGGCGCGCGCCAGCCGGCCGACGTACACCAGGCGCAGCGGCCGATCCGCGTTGTAGGCCCGCGGCCTGTCCGCGAGGCCGTCCGGGTCGATCGCGTTCGGCACCAGGCTCACCCTGATGCGCGGATCGAACGCGCGGTAGGCCGCCAGCTCCGCAGTGGAGAGCACCGTCACCGCGTCGCTCGAGACCAGAAAGCGCCGCAGCAGCCAGGTCCGGACCGCTTTTCCGCGGAAGAACGCCTGTGGCATCCACCCGCCATGGATCTGGTTCACCACGCGCCGCCCCATCGCCTTCGCCACGCCCGCGTAGACCAGGTCGCGCCAGTAGCCCTTCGGGTCGAGCGAGGTATTCAGATGCACTGCGCCCGCCTTGGTGCGCCACAGAAGGAGCGCGAGCTGCCACGGGCTGAGCGCGAGCCGCAGCAGCCGGCCAAGCGCACGCTCGCCCCGTCCTTCGCTGCCGACCTGGAAATGCAGCAGCTCGAAATCCTGCGCCAGGTCGGAGCCGATCAGCATGCGCACGTGCGTCGACACCCCGCTCAGTGCGGCCAGCGACGGACCGAACACAACTACCCCGCGCTTGCTCATGCCGCGGCCGGCAGGCTGCTCAGGGAAGGCGCGAAATCCTGCGTGACCCGCGCCACGGCGGCTTCGCTGCCGTCGTCGTCGACGAACAGCCGGTGCCAGATCTCGAGCGCAAGCAGGAGCCAGATTCCCTGCTCGCGATCGACGCGGCCCCGCAGGTGGTCGCGCACGACGCCGCGCACCACGTCCGCGTCGTAGTAGCCGCGATCGAGGCAGCGATCGGAGAGCAGCACCTGATCGATCAGCCCGCGCCACGGCCCGCTGAACCAGCGCGTCAGCGGAACCGTGAAGCCGACCTTGCGCCGGTAGATGGCCTCGCGCGGGACGTAGCGCTCGGCGAGCCGCTTGAGCACGATCTTCGAGCGCAAGCCGCTGACCTTGAGGTGCTGCGGCAGACACGCGGCGAACTCGACAAGCTTGTGGTCGAGGAAGGGCACCCGGGCCTCGATGCCGGCGCCCATGCTCATGCGGTCGCCTTTGACCAGGATGTCGTCCACCAGCCGGGTGTGCATGTCGCAGTACAGAAAACGATCGAGGGCGCTCGGGCTGCCGCACGCGCCGACGATGTCCTGGAACGCAGCGCGAAGGCCGCCGTCCCCGACCTCTTTGCGCATCGCGCCGGACAGCACGCGGGTCTGCAGCACGCTGTCGAAGCCCCCGTACCAGGACGCAAAGCGGCGCGGCGGATCGGCGAAGGCGAGGATCTCGGCCATGCTGCGCAGGCGCCGCCCCTCGAACGGCAGGGCGCTGGCGACGCCGCGCAACAGGGCGGCTCGAACCGGGGGCGGCATCCAGTCTAGGGCGGCGGAAAACTGGTCGAAGGCATACTTGGAATAGCCCCCGAACAGCTCGTCGGCCCCTTCCCCGCACAGCATCACGGTGACGTGCCGCTTGGCCTCGCGGCACATGAAATAGGTGGGTATGCCGGGAGGCTCTCCCATCGGCTCGTCGTACAGCCAGGCAAGCAGCGGAAGCTCCTGGGCGAAGTCGCGAAAACCCACCGTGATCTCGTGATGCTCGGTGCCGTAGCGCTCGGCCACCTTGCGTGCGTACGGTAGCTCGCTGAACTGCGCGACGTCGAAGCCGACGGAAAACGTCTTCACCCGGGCCGAATCGCCCCTTTCCCGCCGCAGGGTCTCCATCAGCGCGACCACGAGGCTGCTGTCCACGCCACCGGAGAGCTGCACGCCGAGCGGCACGTCCGACATCAGCTGCATGTCGACCGTGCGCTTCAGAAGCGCATCGAGCTGCTCGACCGCCTCGTCGAGCCCGATCTGCGCCGGGCGCTGGGGGACGTCCCAGTAGCGCCGCGGCTGCGCCGGCGAGGCGCCGTTCACGCCGAACTCGATGAAGCAGCCCTCAGGCAGGCGCCACACGCCCTCGAACATAGTGGCCGGGCGCGACACGTAGCGCGTCACCAGGACCTGGGCCACGCCGGCGCGGTTGACCTTGCGCCTGCGCAGCATCGGGTGGTGCAGCAGCGACTTCACCTCGCTCGCGAACACCAGGGCGCCGCCGTCGCAAAACCAGTAAAGCGGCTTCACGCCCATCGGATCGCGCGCGAGCGACAGGGTGCGCCGCGCAACGTCGTATACGGCGAAGGCGAAGATCCCCTGCAGGCGCCCGGCGAGCCCGCGCAGGCCCCACTGCTCGTAGCCGTGCACCAGCACCTCGGTATCGCTGCGCGTGCGGAAGCGATGGCCGCAGGCTTCGAGCTCGGTGCGCAGCGCGAGGTGGTTGTAGATCTCGCCGTTGAAGACCGTCCACACCGTCGCGTCCTCGTTGCACATCGGCTGCTCGCCGGTGTGCAGGTCGATGATCGCCAGGCGCCGGTGACCGAGCCAGCACAAGTCGTCGGCGGAGCGCCACTCGCCCTCGCCGTCCGGCCCGCGCCGGCGCATCACCGCGAGCATTTCGGCGGCCACGCGCGCCGGCATCGGTTCGGCGGTCGCCGGGCGCAGCCTCAGGTAACCCGCAATTCCGCACATGCGGCTTCAGCGCCTTTGCGGGGCTCGCGTCAGATGTTGCATACCACCCCCTTGAACTTGCCGTTCGCCGTTCGCGGGATGCGCTCGACCAGATGGATTTCCAGCGCCGTCCGATCGCCGAGGCGTTCGCGGGCGTTGCGCAGCAGAGCCTGTCGGACGCGCTCGCTGTATCCGGCACCCGGCACCACCAGGATCGAGACCGCCTCGCGCCGGTCCTGGCGGATCTGCGCCTCGAGTATTCCCTCGAGGCCCTTGAAGACGTGGTCGAGGCGGCCGATCGAGCGGCCGTCGGCGAGCTTCACCGGGTCATCGAGCCGACCTATGACCTCGTCGATCAGCGGGAACGAGCGCCCGCAGGCGCAGCGCTCGCCCGGGGCGGCCGGGCGCACCAGGTCCCCGCAGCGGTAGCGGATGAGCGGCATGGCGAGGTTGTGAAACCCGGTGCCCACCAGCTCGAACAGTCCGTCGCCCGCCGGCAGCAGCTCCACGAACGAGTAATCGCACAGCAGGTGATAGCGGCCGTGCTCGCAGGTGCCGATGGCCGCCACGCGCTCGAACTGGCCGTACCAGTCGAACACCCGGCATCCGAACGCGCGCTCGATTTCGCGCCGCCGGCCCGGCTCGAGCGTCTCGGAGGAGGTCACGATGCCGCGCAGCGACCGGCCCCGGTAGCGCGCGCCGGCATCCAGCGCCCACGTGGCGAGGAAGCCGACCGACGACGGGTACGCCTGGATCACCACGGGACCGAACGCCGCGAGCGCGTCCAGGTAGGCGCCCGCCGTCGCATCGGAGAGGTGATAGGAGGAAAGCATCAGCGTGTTCTCGCCGCGGTCGCGGCGCCAGTACGGCGGCCGCGCCTCGCCTGCCGGCACGATCATGTCGCCCCGCATCCACGCCCGCCGCTCGCCGCGGCGCAATCCCGCCCAGCTGAGCTGCCGCCAGACGAAGGCGTTCTCCCGGTTGATCGCCGCGAGATCCTGCTTCAGCCTGAGCGGCGCACCCGTGGTGCCGCTCGTGCTGCCCGCAAATAGCGGCCCGCGCTTCCTGCGCGAGACGAACGTGGCCCCGCCCGCGCGCACGTCGTCCTTACCGATCATCGGCAGACGCCTCATGGCCTCGGGAAACTCGAGCTTCTGCGGATCAAGCCCCAGCGTCCGGTACCGGTCCCGGTCCCGGTAGTACGGAACATCGCGCGCCGCGGCCGCCACGATCCTGCGCAGCTGCAGGCTCTGGTAATCGCGCAGCTCGCGCTCCGACCACCACTGGCTTTGCCGGAGCTGCGCGGCCAGGGCCTCGAAAGCGCGGCCCTCGCGCATCACGCCGCGCAGCGACGACCTGGCCGAAAGCAGCAGCTCCTGGGCCCAGACCGGGTTGTGACGATATGCGGCCGAGCCCAGCATGTCTCACGGGCGCACGTCGAACGCGTCCACCAGGATCCAGGCGTCGCTCGAGGCCGGGTTCTTGCCGGTCACCTCGATCGTCAGCGTATGGCTGCCGCGCGCGAGTCCGCTCGCGCTGAAGTCGGTGTGCTGGATCCCTTCGGTCGGCGAGTAGGTATCGACGTCCGCGACCGCGGCGCCGTCGAGGTACACGCGCGCGGTGCCGGTCTGCGGCCCGTTCCCGCCGATCCAGCTGATCCCGGTTCCCGTGAAGCTGAACGTGGCCGTCGCGCCAGTGGTATCGGATTCCGCCGCGCTGCCCTGGTTGTAGGCGCGGTCGCGGTTGTCCGGGCTCCAGCCGCTGCTGTAGGCGATCGCCGGGTCGGTATCCTGGTACTGCGCGCCGGGCGAAGTGACCTCGAACCCGTCCACCACGATCAGGTCGGAGCTCGCAGCGGAGTTCTTGGTCCCGCTGACCTTGATCGTCAGCGTATGGGCCGTGTTGCTCAGGCCGGTCGCCGTAAACACCGCCTGCTGGATCTGCTCCGTGGGCGCATAGGTATCGACGTCGGCCACCGCCGCGCCGTCGAGGTATACTGTGGCGATACCGGTCTCGGGCGAGCGCGCGCCGATCCAGGTGATCGAGGTTCCGGTGAAGCTCAGGGTCGCTTGCGCGCCCGCAGTCGCCGAGGTCGCGGCGAGGCCCTGGCTCCACGCCCTGCTCGGGTCGCCCTGGGTCCAGCCCGAGGTGTAGGCAATGTCCGGATCGGTCTCCTGCAGCCGCGACACCGCCGGCCCCGGAACGTCGAACGCGTCGACCACGATCAGGGCGCCGCTCGCGGCCGAGTTCGCCTGCCCCGTCGCCTCGATCGTCAGCGTGTGGCTCGAGTTCGCCAGCCCGTTGACCGTGTACATCGGCACCCGGATCTCCTCGGTCTTGGAGTAGGTGTCGACCTGGGCCACCCGTGTGCCGTCCACCAGCACGCTGGCGATCCCCGTTCCGGGCGAGCGGCCGCCGATCCAGCTCACCGAAGTCCCGGTGAACGTGATCGTGGCGCGCTCGCCCGCAGTCGAAGTCACGGCGGCGGCGCCGCCGCTCCAGGAGCGGCTGCTGTCCAGCGTCCAGCCGGAGCTGAAGGCGACGGACGGATCGGATTCCTCGTAGCGCTTCACGCCCGGTGGCGGGGGAGGCGGCGCATTGTTCGACACCGTCACCGTCACCGGCGCCGAGGTCGCGCGATTACCTGCCGCGTCGCGCGCGACCGCTGTGATGGTGTGCGAACCGTCGCTCGCCTTGGTCGTGTCCCAGGGAACCGAGTATGGCGGCGCCGTGAGCTCGCTACCCGCGTTCGCGCCGTCGAGCTGGAACTGCACGCCCGCCACGCCGACGTTGTCCGAGGCGTTCGCGCTCACAGTGATCGTGCCCGAGACCGTCGCCCCGGAGGCCGGCGAGCTGATGCTCACCGTGGGCGGCGTAGTGTCGGACGACGAACCGTTCGACACCGTCACCGTCACCGGCGCGGAGGTGCTGCGGTTGCCCGCCGCGTCGCGCGCGACGGCGGTGATCGTGTGCGAGCCATCGCTCGCTTTCGTGGTGTCCCACGGGACCGAGTACGGCGCCGTGGTGTCTTCCGCGCCGGCGTTCGCGCCGTCGAGCTGGAACTGCACGCCCGCCACGCCGACGTTGTCCGAGGCGTTCGCCGTGATATTGATGGTGCCCGAGACGGTCGCCCCGGAGGCCGGTGAGCTGATGCTCACGCTGGGCGGCGTGGTATCCGGCGGAGGCGGCGGCGGCGCGTTGGATACCGTCACCGTCACGCTGTTGGAGGTCCACTGGCCGCCGAGGAAGTCGTAGGCGACGGCGGCGAGGGTATGCGTGCCGTTGGCCGCGCCGGCCGTGTTCCACGAGACCGAGTACGGCGCCCCGCTGTCCATTGCGCCGAGGTTGGCGCCGTCGAGCTTGAATTGCACCCCGCGCACGACGAGGCTGCCGACGATCGTCACGTTCGCGCTGACCGGCACCGTGCCGCTCACGGTCGAGCCCGACGCTGGCGAGCTCATGTTCACGACCAGGCTGCCCAGGAGCTGCGCCTGGGCCTGCGGCGCCGCAAGACCCAGGCCGAGAAGACCCGGAAGCAGCGCAAGCATGATTTGTCTGAGGGCCTTTTGCATGGGCTCAGCGTCTCCGCGGGCGTTCGAAGGTCAGGGAATGACGTCGAAGGCGTCGATCAGGACCCAGCGATCGGTCGCGGCCGGGTTGGTCTGCTGCAGTACCTGGATCGCCAGCGTATGCGTTCCGGCGGCGAGACCCTGAGCGGCGAAGACCGTGTGCTGCGGGCCTTCGGTCATGGCGTACATGTCGAGGTCGCCGACCAGCGCGCCGTCGAGCCATACGCGGGCCATCCCGGTCTGCGGCCCGCGCGCGCCGATCCAGCGCACTCCGGTACCGGTGAACGTGAAGCTCGCCTGGGCGCCCGCCGTGTTCGTTTCGGCCGTGGTGCCCTCGTCGTAGGCCTTGTCGCGGTTGCCCTGGATCCAGCCGCTGCCGTAGGCGATCGCCGGATCGGTTTCCTGGTAGCGCGAGCCGGGCGCCGTGACTTCAAATACGTCGACCACCACCAGCGCGTTTTGCGCCGCCGGGTTCTGCGTGCCGGTCGCCTCGACCGTGAGCGTGTGCGTCGTGTCGGCGAGTCCGGTCGCCTTGTACACCTCGGCCTGGATCTGCTCCTTCGGTGAATACAGGTCGACCGTCGTCGCGGGTCCGCCGTCGAGCGTCACGCGCGCGATTCCGCTCTGCGTGCCGCGCGCGCCGATCCAGCTTACCGCGGTGCCGGTGAAGCTGAAGGTCGCGGTCGCGCCGGGCGTGGTGGACAGAGCGGCGGCGCCGGCGCTCCAGTCTCTGAGAGAGCTGCCCTGGGTCAGGCCGGTGGTAGGCCCCGGCACGAACGTCACGACCGGATTGTCGTGCACCCAGCCGGGGCTGAGGGTCACGTCCGGATCGGTCTCCTGCACGCGCGACACCGCCGGCCCCGGCACGTCGAAGGCGTCGACCACGATGAGCGGCGAACTGGCCGCGGGGTTGATGCTCCCGCCGTGAATCTCCAACACATGCCTCGTGTTCGCGGCAAGGCCGTTGATCGTGAATATCGGCACCCGGACCTCGTCGGTCTTCGAGTAGGTGTCGACGCTGGCGACGAGTTGACCGTCGACAAGGACCTGCACGATCTCCGATTGCGGCCCGCGCTCGCCGATCCAGCTCACCGACGTGCCGTAGAAGGCGAACTGTGCATCCGCGCACCACGAAGTCGTGGTTGCCGCGGCGCCACCGCTCCACGGCTTGCTGCTGTCCTCCACCCAGTATCCGTCCTGGCAGTTAAGAGACTTGTAGCTGAGAGTGACCGAGGGGTCGGTCTCCTCGAAGCGCGTCGCGGTCTGCGCGAACGCCGGCAGGGCGGTCCAGGCGAGGCCGCAAACCGCGGCCAGCGCCGCCATGCGAATCCGATTCTTGCGGTTCATGATCTGGGTCTCCCTTTCAGTGACCGCTGAACGCGGGTTGGAGTTTGCCGCCGGCCTCCGCGCGCCGAGGCGCGAGCCTCGCGATGTACCAGTCGATCGCGCGCGCCAGCCCCGGGCGCAGCGGCCACGCCGCGCGATAGCCGAGCAGGCGCTCGGCCTTGCCGATGTCGGCCTGCGAGTGGCGCACGTCGCCGTGGCGGAACTCGCGGTACGACGGTCGCAGGCCGCGCAGGTGGGCAAACTTCGGCTCGAGCAGCGAGCGGATCGTCTCGAACAGCTCGTTCAGGCTGGTCTTGGCGTTGAGCCCGACGTTGTAGACTTGGTTGACGGCCGCCGCATCCTCGACCGTTGCCGCGAGCAGGTTGGCCTGCACCACGTTCTCGACGTAGCAGAAGTCGCGCGTCGTGCTGCCGTCGCCGTTGATATAGACCGGCTCGTCACGCATCATCTCCGAGATCCAGCGCGGAATGACCGCCGCATAGGGTCCGTCGGGGTCCTGGCGCTGCCCGAACACGTTGAAGTAGCGCAGGCCGACCGAGCCGAAGCCGTAGCAGCGCGCGAA
>JBOIFB010000102.1:0-9576 GCA_050741415.1 Burkholderiales bacterium
GAGATAGATCGCCGGCACTCCCGCCTTGACCTGCTGCATGGCCTGGTTGCCGGTCAGCGCGCCGAGCGAATTGACGAAGGGCCGCTCGTTGCAAAGCTGCCACAGCTTGTCGGCGCCGTTGCGCGCCAGCGTGTGTTGGACGCGCAAGCTGCCGCGCAGGCGCACCACGTCCTCGGCGCTGTAGCCGCGCTTGATGCCCTGCCAGCGCGGATTCTCGGTCCAGTCGTTCTTGAGTGCGGCGATCTCAAGCTCTCGTTGATTCATCGCGGTTCCTTTACGTTGGGGGATGATAGGTCAGCTCATCCTCACCATAACGTACCGGGTTGGCGCAGAGCAACAATGCAAATTGAGAGACGTAAGAATGTAAGAAACAAACACTTACAATGAGTTAGCGGACCTCTATTTCACCATGCGATGCGCGTTTTCGGGAATGTGCTGCTTTGCGTACCCAACTAAATTAGTCGGGTATTTCGTGAGGCGTAACCATCAGAGTTGGCGTATCCACGCTAGAAGAATAGCGAAGCACGGGCCGCCTATCAGCACGAGGACGACGAACCAAATTGCCTTCTCTGTCCTGCTCCTGTGGTCCCAAGTTCTATATATCTGGGCCGCGCAGTAGGCGCAGAAGAGAAGCCCTATTACGGTGAGAATTCTCATATGTGCTAGTTTAACGTGGCGGGGAATGCTGGCCGGCGGCCAACCGATACAACCAGCACTCCCCGTTCTCCACGGCTGCGCAACTCAGGAATTCTTAAGGCTTGCGCCCTCCAGTTCTTGCCTTCGTATGAATTGCGCTAGTAGTGGAACGGCAAGAGAGTATTTCCCATATCGGTTTTTGTAGACCAAGCCGCTATCGGCGAGACTAACTAGCATTTGATTTACGTGGCTTGCCGTAAAAGGCTTAGTCAAAGTTTCCTTCGATGCCTGTACAACCTCGGAAACCGTAAACTCGTTATCACAGCTTTCAAGCGTTGCGATAACTTGCAAGAGGGCTCTTTGTCGATCAGTTGCGTTCGCCCATCTGCCAGAAAAGAAGTCGTTATCAAGTTTTCTGATTATGTCGGCTTCTGGCACTGACGGGACTTCGCCTGTGGTTAGTTTCGTAATCCATACGTCGTAAATCTCTTTGCAAATAAATTGAATGAAGTACGGATAGCATCCGGAGATTTCAACGATTCTATCTACGACAGGACTGCTAAATTGAATCGGACATTTCTGGCCAAGAATCGGGCGAACGATCGCCTCCCGGGCGTCGGCAGCCGTAAGCTGCTTAAGAAACATAACGTGAAACATCCTCTCCGCGTAAGTTCTGGCGTCTACGAGCTTCGGGAAAAGAGTGGGGAGACCTGAGAGAATCAAAAGGAACGGAAGCCCTTTCCTCTGGAGCGATTGGAAAACCTCCAACAAGAGGGACAGTGGGTACTCGTTTTTCTGTGCGTGATCGGCCAAGTTTTGTGCTTCGTCGTAGGCAAATACGACCCCAGAGATTGCGTTTGTTGGAAGAACAGACCAAACAAATTCCAGAACTGCCTTGAGTTTGTCTGCTACCAGGCCAGGAGTCGCGGCGTAATGGGCTTGGAGAATTTCGTAGCTCAACGGCTGCTTAATGACTCTCTCCGTCGAAGCAAAACCGAGTTCGTACTGCTTGACTTCCCGCATGACCATCGCGGAAGTCACGCGGGCAATGTCCGCGAGGATTCTTGTTGCCAAACGATCTTCTGTAAGGCTGGCGGATTCCGAAAGGTCGGTACCGGCCCAAAGCCAGCCAGCAGCAACAGCGATGGGCTGGAAAGTGTCCAAAAGAACGGTTTTGCCGACCCCACGTAGGCCGGTAACGATGGCGTTCTCGTGCACGACGCGCTGCGTGAAGAGGCGCTTGATCTCCTCCTGCTCAGCGGTCCTGCCAGCCAGATAGAGCGGTGGGTGTCCGGCTCCGGGGCGAAAGGGATTGGCGACGATCATGAGAGCATATTAGCTAGTGAGCTAAATTTAGTCAAGCGGCTAAATCTATGTTATAGTACTCCCACATTAGGGAGTTACCAAATGTCCGATTCCATCCTCTCCGCTCCGTACTTCCACGACGAACAGGCCGCTTATGACTTTGTGGAAGCGCGCCTCTGGCCGAACGGCCCGGTATGCCCGAAGTGTGGCTCCAAGCTGTGTTCCTGATCGCCAGCAGTAAGAAAGGGATGAGCAGCAATCAGCTTTCCCGCGCCCTTGGAATCACCGTCAATTCGGCGTGGTTCATGTCGCACCGCATCCGCGAAGCGATGCGCGAAGGCAACCTCGCGCCCTTCGGCGTGAACGGTGGCGCAGTGGAAGTGGACGAGACCTACATCGGCAACGATCCGGCCTTCGACAAAGCGCCAGATATGCGTGCCTATGGCAACCGACAGAAATACAAGGTACTTAGCCTTGTTGACCGCGAGACCAAACAGGCGCGTAGTTTCGTCGTGGACGACATGAAAGCTTCTAGCGTGCATCCCATTGTGCGCGAGAATCTTGCTCGCGAAGCGCGGCTTATGACCGATGAAAGCCATCTCTATAAGCGACTCGGCAAGGAGTTCGCTTCACATGGCGTGGTGAATCATCGTCGCATGGAGTATGTGAAAGCCTCGAATCCGGACATTCACAGCAACACTGTGGAAGGCCTGTTCAGCGTGTTCAAACGCGGCATGCGCGGTACCTACCAGCATTGCGCGCACAATCACCTTCACCGCTATCTCGCTGAGTTCGATTTCCGGTACAACAATCGCACCGCAAATGGTGTCAACGATACCGAGCGGGCAGAGAAAATCCTACTCGGCGTATATGGCAAGCGCCTGACCTACGAAACGGCTATTGTCTGAGTATGGCCACAGGAAAACCGAAGCGAAGAAAGCCAAGCAAGATCAAGCGAACCGACCCGAAACAGTCGGCGCGCTTCGTCGCGGCCGCAAAGGAGCTAGGAGTAGAGGAAAGCGGTAAAGAGTTTGAGCGCGTGATTGCCGCGCTGGTAAAGCAGAAGCAGAGAAAGGAGAAGTAAGATGACCACGCACAAAAGGCCCGCCCACCTTGCTTCAAAAGAACTACGCAGCAAACGGAGTTCGCGGAGCGAGAAAACCGTAGCAGCTTCAGATTTGGCGCAAGCAAGGCGCAGACTCGGAACGGCGCGCAAGTCGAAGCGTTAGCGCCGCCGTAGTACTTCTACAGACAGCACGGCACGAAGCGGAATAATCATATCTCCGACGTGCTGCTGGTCCCCACTGCTGTCTACTCTCCGGTGGGGACGCACGTTTATCGCGTCCCGCGTTCTGTGAGACAGGAATCCTACCGATTCATGCGGTAAGCGGCACAAGTCCGGCTCCTCATAACTCCAGTCCGTCACGCGGCTGGAATCCACCCACAGAACTAGCACCACATCCCCGAGATTAGCTCTTCTTGTCGCCATCGCCCTTGCATTTCATTTGGGTATGGCAACCAGTATATGCTGGCGTTTTCAGAATGATGTTGCCGCGCAATATTTGCGTTAAATCAGGTCTGCACCAGCTTGCGGTGACGGTTGATGCTCATCAGGATGCCGACTCCGATGAACAGGGTGACGAGCGAGGTACCGCCATAGGACACGAACGGCAAGGGCACGCCTACCACCGGCAGGATTCCCGCCACCATGCCCATATTGACGAAAACATAGGTGAAGTACATCAGCGCGAGCGAGGCGGCCAGCAGGCGCGAAAAATAGGTCGCCGCGTTCGCGGCGATCATCATCCCGCGTCCGATCAGCAGCGCGTAGAGCAGGAGCAGAACGCAGTTTCCGATCAATCCGAACTCCTCCGAGAAGACGGCGAAGATGAAGTCGGTATGGCGCTCCGGAATGAACTCCAGGTGCGCCTGAGTACCGTGCAGCCAACCCTTGCCTGCGATGCCGCCCGAGCCGACCGCGATGGTCGATTGGATGATGTGATAGCCGGCGCCGAGCGGATCCTGGGTCGGATCGAGCAGAGTCAGAATCCGTTTGCGCTGGTAGTCGTGCAGCAGGCCCCACAGCGGCGCAACGCTGGCGAGCGCAAGGGCGGCGAGGGTCGCCAGAACCTTCCAGCTGATGCCGGCGAGGAAGATCACGAAAAAGCCCACCGCGAACACGAGCAGCGCGGTGCCCAAATCCGGCTGGCGCGCGATGAGCGCGACGGGCAAGGCGAGCAGCAGGCCTGCGAGCGCGAAGTCGCGCAGCCTGAGCGCCGATTCGCAGCGGTGGAAATACCATGCCAGCATGAGCGGCACCGCGATCTTCATCATTTCGGAGGGCTGCACGCGCACGAAGCCCAGATGCAGCCAGCGGCGGGCGCCGTTCACCACGTCCCCGAACAACGCCACCGCTACCAGCAGCGCGAGCCCCACCAGGTAGGCCGGCAGCGCGAACCGTGCCAAGGTCTGCGGCGGTACCTGCGCCGCGACCCACATCGCCGCGAACGCCACCGCGAAATTGAGCAGCTGGGATTGAAAGCGCGCCGGCGTATCGTAGCTTGCCGAGTAAAGCGTGGCGAGACCGATGCCGGTGAGCGCGAGCACGATCGCGAGCAGCGGGCCGTCAAGGCCGCTTGCCATTCGCGCCAGCGTGCGGCGCACCGTCACTAGGGTCAGCGTCATCAGTCGCCTGCCTGCGATGAGTCGTCTTCCTTGACGCCCTTGCGCGCCGGGACTTTGCCCAGCAGATAATAGTCCAGCACTGCGCGCGCAATCGGCGCCGCTGCGCGCGCGCCGAAGCCTCCGTTCTCGACCACTACGGCGAGCGCGATCTTGGGGCTTTCCACCGGCGCGAACACGATGTAGAGAGAGTGGTCGCGCAGTCTCTCGGCGACGTTCTTTTCTTCGTACTTTTCGTTCTGCTTGATGGCGATGACCTGGGCCGTGCCGGTCTTGCCGGCGCTGGTGTACTGCGCACCGGCGAAGGCGCGCGCGCCGGTGCCCTCGGGGTCCTGGTTCACGCCTTGCATCGCATGCTTGATGAAGGCGATGTTCGCTGCGTGCAGCGGGATGCGCCGCACCAGCTGCGGCTCCTCGTAGCGGCGCTCGCCGGTGCGCGGATTGTCGATATGATCGACCAGCCGCGGGCGGTACATCACGCCGCCGTTGGCCAGCGTCGCCAGCGCGACCGCGAGCTGTATCGGCGTGTAAGCGTTGTAGCCCTGACCGATGCCGACCGAGATGGTCTCGCCCGGGTACCATTTCCTCTGCTCGGGGCTCCGGAAGCGCCTCGCTTTCCATTCCGGCGACGGCAATACCCCCGTTGCTTCGCCGTCGAGGTCGATGCCGGTGCGCGAGCCGAAGCCGAAAGGCGCCAGGAACTGCGCGATGGCGTCGATGCCAAGATCGTTCGCGAGCATGTAGTAGTAGGTGTCGCAGGATTCGACCAGCGACTTGTAAAGGTTGACCACGCCGTGGCCGCCGGGCTTGTCGTCGCGGAAGCGTCTCCCGCCGAAGACGAAGTATCCCGGATCGACGATCGAGCTTTTGGGCGTTCGCTTGCCCAGCTCGAGCGCCGCCAGCGCGAGGTAGGGCTTGAGCGTGGAGCCCGGCGGGTACAGGCCTGCGATGGCGCGGTCGTTGAGCGGGTGATCGGGCGAGTTGTTCAGCGCATCCCAGCTCTGCGGATCGATGCCGTCGACGAACAGGTTTGGATCGAATCCGGGCTGGGAGACGAGCGCGAGCACCGCGCCGGTGGCCGGTTCGAGCGCGACCAGCGCGCCGCGCCGGTCGCCGAACGCGGCCTCGGCGATCTGCTGCAGCCCCGTGTCGAGCGTAAGCGCGACGTCGTTGCCGGGCTGCGCCGCGGTGCGCGTCAGGGTCCTGACGGCGCGCCCCGCGGCGTCGATCTCGACCTGCTCGAAGCCGGCATTGCCGTGCAGATCCTCCTGATAGCTCGCCTCGATTCCGCTCTTGCCGATGACATCCGTGCCGCGGTAGTTGGCCGCGACGCCGAGCGCCTCGAGCCTTTTCTGGTCGCCCTCGGTGATCCTGCCGGTGTAGCCGAGCACGTGCGAGGCGGTCTCGCCCAGTGGATAGTCGCGGAACAGACGTGCATTGATCTCGACGCCCGGCAAGCGATAGCGGTTGGCCGCGACCCGCGCCACCTCGGCGTCACTTAGCCGGGTGCGTATCGGCAGGCTGTCCGCGCTGCGCGTGTCGGCCATCAGGCGTGCGAAGCGACTGCGGTCCTTGGGCTGGATCTCGACCAACTTGGACAACTGGTCGATCGTGCGCTCCAGGTCCTGCGTCTTGTCCGGCGCGATCTCGAGCGTGTAGCCGGAGTCGTTGCCGGCCAGCACCACGCCGTTGCGATCGACGATCATGCCGCGGTTAGGTGCGATCGGGACAATCGAGATGCGATTGTCCTCGGCCTTGGTCTGGTAGTAGTCGTGCTGCAACACCTGCAGGTAGACGAAGCGGGCGAGCAGCGCGCCGAACGCGAGCAGCGCCACGATGGCCGCGATCGCCATGCGCAGGTGAAAATCGTAGAGCTCGCGCTCGTAGTTCTTCAGCTCGGCCAGGCGCATTGCCTAGATCGCCCGCGTCTCGTCCGGCCTCACGGGCCGCCGCTGCGGCGCGAGCATCAACACCGACGCGAGCGGCCACAAGAGCGCGCCGATGAGTGGGCCGACGAAGATCGTCCAGCCGGGAAACTCCGCGCCGGTTGCGAGCCGCACCAGCGCCGTGACCGCCTCGGCGAATGCGAGCAGAGGCGCAACGTGCAGTGCCTGCTGCACCAGCCCGAACCACAGGATGCGGCGCGAAAGGGAGATCGCGAGGAACGCGAGCAGCGAGTAGGCGAGCGCGTGCTGGCCGAGCAGCACGCCGTTGCCGGCGTCGATCACCAGCCCAAGCGTCCAGCCTATCCCCAGGCCGACCAGACGCGGTTGCCGCACGCACCAGAACACGAGCACCAGCGCCACGAAGTCGGGCGTCAGCCGCAGGTCCTTCCAAGGCAGGAAATCGAGCAGCAGCGCGAGCGCGAATGAGGTCGCGATGGTGCCCAGGCGCACCGGGCGCAGGATGTCCTGCGGGCTATCGGGACCGAGTGCCATCGTTCTTGCGCGCGCGCCGCGGCGCGAGGCGGCGTGGTTTGACGGGCTCCGCACCGCCGAAGTTCGGGGCCGGCTTCGCTTGGCCGGAAAGCACCAGCACGAAGCGTCCCCGGTCGACTCCCCCGGCAGGCTTGCACAGCACGCGCGCGAAGGCGTGCGCCGAGTCGCGCTCCACGCTCACCACGGTGGCGACTGGCAGCCCCGCCGGATAGGTGCCGTCGATGCCCGAGGTCACCAGGCGGTCGCCGTTGCCGATTTCCGCGTTCGGCGCCATGAAGCGCAGCTCGAGCAGGCCGGACGATCCGCCTCCGAACGCGATCGCACGCAGGCCGCTGCGCAACACTTGCACCGGGACCGCCTGGCCCTTGTCGGTGATCAGCGTGACCTCGGACGTGAAGGCATGCGCGCGGGTCACTTGGCCGATCACGCCGCCTTCGTCTACTACCGGACTCCCGGCGACGACGCCGTGCTGGGTGCCCTTGTCGACCACGACCTTGAGCGCGTAGGGATCGCGCCCGGCGTAGACGATCTCCGCGGGGATGCTGCGCCGCTTGAGCTTCTCGCCAGCTTCGATCAAACGCTGCAGGCGCTCGCCTTCGGCCGCTTCGGCCTCGTTGCGCTGCGCGGACTGCAGCGCTGTCAGCAAGCGCGCGCGCAGCAGCGCGTTTTCCTCGCGCAGCGCGCTTTGGCTGGCGAAGTAGTCCCCAATGCGCCGCCCGAGCTCCGACGGGGCGGTCGAAATGCGCTGCAACGGATAGGCTACCAGCGCGAGGACGTTCCTCAGCCCTTCGGCGTAGTGAAAGCGCGCGTCCAGGACCAGCAAGGCGAACGAAAGCGAGGCGAAAAACGCGAGCCGGACGACCGGCGCAGGGCCGCGCCTGAAGAACGGTGGGGGGCTGTGCTCCATCCCCCCATCACTCAGTCATTCGTGAAGATCGGCCCGAAATGCTCCATCTTCTCGAGCGCCTTGCCCGAGCCGCGCACGACGCAGGTCAGCGGGTCATCGGCAACGATCACCGGCAGCCCGGTCTCCTCCATCAGCAGCCGATCGAGGTCGCGCAGCAGCGCGCCGCCGCCCGTGATCACCATTCCTTTTTCGGCGATATCTGCGCCGAGCTCGGGCGGCGTCTGCTCAAGCGCGGATTTGACCGCCGATACGATCTGGTTCAGGGGCTCGGTGAGTGCCTCCAGTATTTCGTTCGAGCTGATGGTGAAGCTGCGTGGAATGCCCTCGGCGAGGTTGCGGCCCTTGACTTCCATTTCACGCACTTCGCTGCCGGGGAACGCCGAGCCGATCTCCTTTTTCACCATCTCGGCCGTGGTTTCACCGACCAGCATGCCGTAGTTGCGCCGGATGTAGTTGATGATCGCTTCGTCGAACTTGTCGCCGCCGACGCGCACCGAGCCAGAGTAGACCATGCCGCCGAGCGAGATCACGCCCACCTCGGTGGTGCCGCCGCCGACGTCCACCACCATCGACCCGGTCGCTTCCGCGACCGGCATGTCGGCGCCGATCGCAGCGGCCATCGGCTCCTCGATCAGGTACACCTGTCCCGCGCCGGCGCCGATCGCCGACTCGCGGATCGCGCGGCGTTCGACCTGGGTCGAGCCGCAGGGCACGCAGATGATGATGCGCGGGCTGGGCGAGAACAGCTTGTTGTCGTGCACCTTCTTGATGAACTGCTTGAGCATCTGCTCGGTAACCGTGAAGTCGGCGATCACGCCGTCCTTCATCGGCCGGATGGCGGTGATGTTGCCCGGCGTCTTGCCGAGCATCTGCTTGGCTTCCTTGCCCACCGCCTGGATCGTTTTCTTCCCATTCGGGCCGCTCTCCTGGCGGATGGCGACCACCGACGGCTCGTCGAGCACGATCCCTTTGCCGCGCACGTAGATCAGCGTATTCGCGGTGCCCAGGTCGATCGCGAGATCGTTGGAAAAATAGCTGCGCAGAAATCCGAACATATAGATGCCGAGCCCCTCTCGAAGTCGGTTTCCGTTACGCCTTAACTTCGTTCGCTAAAGCTGTGTCCCGATTGGGGGTTCGGAAGTTCCTCCTCCCTTGCCCCGAATGCCTTCTATGATACTCTAATGACACCTCCGGCATAGGTTGCGGAGGGCGTTTTTCTGCACTGCAATGTCACTCTCTCCCGACCAGATCGAACGCCTCGCGCGTCTCGCGCGCATTGCCCTTGGCCCGGCGGAGGAAGCGGCCGTCGTCGGCCAGCTCAATCGGGTGCTCGCCCTGATCGACCAGATGCGCGCGGTAGACACCGCCGGCATCGAGCCGATGTCGCATCCGGTTGATGTGCACCAGCGGCAGCGTCCTGACGTCGTGACCGAGGGCGACCGGCGCGAGCTGTTTCAGGCGGCGGCCCCGGCGGTGGAAGCGGGGCTCTATCTGGTTCCTAAAGTCCTAGAGTAGCGGGTGCTGAACGCGACCCTGAGCGAGCTTTCCGCCGCGTTGGCGGAAAAGCGAATCTCCAGCGTCGAGCTGGTGCGCCTGTTCCTCCAGCGC
>JBOIFB010000103.1:0-9558 GCA_050741415.1 Burkholderiales bacterium
ACTGGCAGCGTTCGATCAAGCCCCGGGAGGACTGGGAGCAGGCCGCGCTCAGGCTGCAGGCGGGCGAGCTGGCGCTGTTCGGCCTGTGGGGCGAGCCCGGGTTCGCGCATATGGCGCTCATGGAGCAGGCGACGCAGGCGAGCCTCGTGCTCAGCGTCGAATGCGACGGCAACCGCTATCCGTCGGTCGGGCGCGTGCACGCGCCGGCGATCCGGCCCGAGCGCGCGATGCGCGACCTGGTCGGGCTCGAGCCCGAGGGGCTGCCGGATACCAGGCCCTGGCTGCGCCACGATGGCGGCTATCGCTTCCTGCCGGCCGAAGGCGAGAGCCTGCACCAGGTCGCGGTCGGCCCGGTGCACGCCGGAACCATCGAACCCGGCCACTTCCGCTTCAGCGCCAACGGCGAGACCGTGGTGCGCCTGGAGCAGCGCCTGGGCTATGCCCACAAAGGAGTGGACGCGCTCATCGCCGGCGCCTCGGTCGAGCGCGCGGCGGTGCTCGCAGGGCGGGTGTCCGGCGACAGCACGGTCGCCTTCGGCTTGGCCTTCGCCCAGGCGGTCGAGGCGGCGCTCGGGTTCGAGATCCCGCCGCGCGCGGCATGGCTGCGCGCGCTGCTTGCGGAGCTCGAGCGGCTCGCCAATCACCTGGGCGACGTCGGCGCGATCTGCAACGACGCCGCGTTCGCCATCCTGCACGCGCAATTCGGCCTGCTGCGCGAGCGGGTGCTGCGCGCCTCGGACGCGTGTTTCGGGCATCGGTTGATGATGGACCGGGTCGTGCCCGGCGGCCTGAGCCGCGACCTGCCGGCGGACGGTGCGCGGGTACTGCGCGAGCTGCTGGCGCAAATTCGCAGGGACTTGCCGGACCTGGTCGAGGTGTACGAAAACACCGCTTCGCTCAAGGACCGCACGGTCGGCACCGGCATCCTGGCGCCGGCGCTCGCGCGCCAGTTCGCCGCCGGCGGCTTCGTCGGGCGCGCGTCGGGGCGCGACTTCGACGCGCGGCGCTCCCCCGGCTACGCACCCTACGACAAGCTGCAGTTCGAGGTCCCGGTGGTGCATGCGGGCGACGTCAACGCGCGCGTCTGGATCCGCATCCGCGAGCTCGAGCAGAGCCTCGGGCTGATCGAGCAGATCCTGGCCGCGCTGCCGGCCGGGTCCTGCGGCGACGCGATCTCCGCGCGGCCGGCCGGCGGCGCGCGCGAAGGCGCGGCGCTGGTCGAGGGTTTCCGCGGCGACATCTTCGCCTGGGTCAGGATCGCCCCGGACGGGCGCGTCGAGCGCTGCCACCTGCGCGACCCATCGTGGTTCCAGTGGCCGCTGCTCGAGGCGGCGATCGAGGGCAACATCGTGGCCGACTTCCCGCTGTGCAACAAGTCGTTCAACTGCTCGTACTCCGGGCACGACCTGTAGGGTGAGCGCGTATGCGTAGACTGCTGTTCAGGAGCTTCGTGCAAGGCACCCTCACCGAGCCCGCGCCCGCGGCGGACGAGGCCGCGCTGGCCGAGCTCGCCGCGCGCGTGAACCAGGCTTCGCACCGGCGCCTGGGACGGGCGCTCGCGATCCGGGAAGTGGACGCGGGCTCGTGCAACGGCTGCGAGCTGGAGATCCACGCCCTGAGCAACGTGCTCTACGACCTCGAGCGTTTCGGCCTGCGCTTCGTCGCCTCGCCGCGCCACGCCGACGTGCTGCTGGTGACCGGGCCGGTGAGCGCGAACATGCGCGAAGCGCTGGAGCGGACCTACCGCGCCACGCCCGACCCCAAGTGGGTGGTCGCGGCCGGCGACTGCGCCCGGGACGGCGGCGTGTTCGCCGCCAGCCCGGCCTGCGTCGGGGGCGTGGCGAAAGTGCTGCACGTGGATCTGCACATCCCCGGCTGCCCGCCGACGCCGCTCGCCCTGCTCGGCGGCCTGCTCGCCCTGCTCGACAGCGTCGCGGCGGATGGCCGGGGAGGGGGAAGATGAGCGGCGAGCCGGGGTCGGCTCAAATCGGGTGACAGCGGGCGGCGCAACGAACATCCACCCGTTCTGTATCTAATTGTCCGACCCACGGCGCGAACCGATCGCTCTGCGGCAGACGCGCAGGGCAGCGTTTCACATTCTTGACGTCGCAGCTGTCGAATGCGAACGGATTGAAGAGCCCATATCGCCTTTACGGTAATGAGAAATAATTCGCCAATTTCGTGACATAGTTCCCTCTGTCGAAGACGGTACTAGCGACGCGGCAAACGAGTCGCGGTACGGTCTGACAAGGGCAAGCCGGACTCAGCGGCGAGTCGCGCGAGGTGGCAGAAGTGGCGAACGATGGTGCCGGGACAGTACAGGTCAACCGGTTTACCGGTTGGACCGGGCGACTGCTTGCGCGACGGTGGCCGGCGCCTGTCGCGGTGCTCTTGGCGATCGCGACGCTCGGCGGTATTGCGGTATCGGTCTACCGCACGGTCGATCACGAACTCACCGATGCCGCGCTTGCAAGGCGCGAATCCGTGGCACGCCTCGCATCCGCGACGCTCGCGGAAAGATTCGCGCGCACGATCGACCTGGCAAACTCGCTCGCCACCCGCGTGCACTTTACGCAGCTCGCCGCCGCCGGCCGGTGGGGCGAGGCCATTCAGATCCAGCAAAATGTTCCAGCCGACTTCCCCGACATCAATCGCGTGTTCCTGACCGACCTGCACGGCACGCTGACGGCGGACGTGCCCGCACTCGAAGGAAGCGTCGGTAAGAATTTCGCCTACCGCGACTGGTACAAGGGTGTCAGCAGAAGCTGGAATGCTTTCGTTTCTCCGGTCTATCGCCGCGCCGCGCTTCCGCAGCGCAACGTGATCGCGGTGGCCACACCGATTCGAGTCAGAGGCGGCGCCCCGGTCGGAATTCTCGTTTTGCAATCCGAGTTGAGCACTTTCTTCCACTGGGCGAGCGGAGTCGAAATCGGACCGGGAGGCTCATTGTATGTCGTAGACAGTAAAGGACATGCGGCCTTCGATTCGGTCGAGGGCCGCGCGGAAGCCAATCACGACATCTCCGGCAATCCGGCGGTGCGCCGCCTTCTACAGGGTAAGTCGGGAGTAACCATTGCAAGCGACCCGCGCGACGGCATCGACTACGTATACGCCTACTATCCCGCCGAACACGGTTGGGGCGTTGTCACGCAGCAGCCGGCGAGTGCCGCGTTCGCCGCGCGAGATCAGCAGCTCCAGCGGTTGTTGACCGGCTACGCGCTAGGGCTCCTCTTTTGTGCGGCAGTGATCTATCTGTCGCGGACGATCGTTACGCAGCGCATCGAGGCGGAAGAAGATCGGCGCATGGTGGTTGAGCTCGAACGGCGGGTGGCGCAGCGTACTTCCGAGCTGGAGGCGAGCAACAAGGAGCTGGAGAGTTTCAGCTACTCGGTATCGCACGACCTGCGCGCCCCACTGCGCGCGGTGGACGGCTACGCGCAGATGCTGGAGGAAGATTTTGGCGGACGTCTCGACGAAGAGGGACGTCGCCTGCTCGGCGTGGTCCGCGCCAGCAGCCGGCAAATGGCGCAGCTCATCGACGACCTGCTGATGCTTTCGCGCATGGGTCGCAAGGACATTAGCAGGGA
This sequence comes from Burkholderiales bacterium, assembly GCA_050741415.1. Lineage (GTDB taxonomy): Bacteria > Pseudomonadota > Gammaproteobacteria > Burkholderiales > SG8-39 > DAHVFK01. The sequence continues at coordinate 3,588 of JBOIFB010000103.1, forward strand.
GTCCGTCGACATGACGGCTTTGGCGCAGAACGTCGTGGCCGATTTCGGCAGCGAAGGCGCAACGATCGAAATCGGCAGCTTGCCGCCGGCGCAGGCCGACCGTATATCGATGCGGCAGGTGTGGCTTAACCTGATCGGGAACGCAATCAAGTACAGTGCGAAAAGCGACCGTCCGCGGATCGAGATCGGCGGTTCGCGCGAGGCGGGCGAGAACATATACTGGGTGCGGGACAACGGAGTCGGCTTCGACATGAAGTACTACGACAAGCTCTTCGGAGTGTTTCAACGATTGCATGACGCGGGTGAATTTCCCGGCACGGGCGTCGGCCTGGCGATCGTCGCGCGCCTGGTATCGCGTCATGGCGGGAGAGTGTGGGCCGAAGGAACGATCGGCAAAGGGGCGAGCTTCCGCTTTGCCCTGCCTGCGGAGGGCTGACAGATGGACGACCGGGAAGAAGTAGAGATTCTTCTGGTGGAGGACACTCCCGCCGACGCAGAGATGACGCTGCGGGCGCTGCGCAGGAACAATCTCGCCAATCGGGTGCATTGGGTAAAGGACGGCGCCGTCGCACTCGATTTCATGTTCCGGACCGGCGACTATGCAGGCCGCAACCAGAACCAGACCCCGAAGCTCATCATGCTCGACATCAAGATGCCCAAGGTGGATGGCATCGAAGTCTTGCGACGCCTGAAGGCCGACGAGGCGACGCGCCAGGTTCCGGTGGTGGTGATGACTTCCTCGAACGAGGAGCGGGACGTTCTCGAGAGCTATCGGCTGGGCGTAAACAGCTACATCGTGAAGCCAGTACAGTTCGAAGCGTTTCTGGAGACAGTCGCCAAGATCGGCCTGTATTGGGTGCTGACGAACCGGGTTCCTCAATAAGCGCATGGCGGCCGTACCGATAAGACTCCTGGTGGTCGAGGACAATCCCGCCGATGCCGAGCTCGAGATCCGCGAGCTCAAGCGCGGCGGACTGCGGGTCGAGCATCGCGTGGTCGATACCGAGGAGGGGCTGCGGCGCGAGCTGGCCGAGTTCGCGCCGCGGCTGATCCTGTCCGATTTTTCGATGCCGCGCTTCGATGGCATGTCGGCGCTCGCGGTGACGAAGGAAGTCGATCCCGACCTTCCGTTCATCTTCGTCTCGGGAACGCTGGGCGAGGACTACGCCATCCGCGCGCTCAAGAACGGCGCGACCGACTACGTGCTGAAGACGAACCTGGTGCGCCTGCCGGCCGCGGTCGAGCGCGCCTTGAAGGACGCGGCCGAGCTCGCGGCCAAGCGCAGGGTAGAGAGCGAGCTGCGGGAAAGCGAAGCCGGCCTGCGCCGGGCGCAGCTGATGGCCGAGCTCGCGCACGTCATCACGGGCCCGGACGGGGTCTTCGAAAGGTGGTCCGAAACCCTGCCTCCGCTGGCCGGCGTGGAACCCGCGAAGATGCCGAAGGACACGCGCGAATGGCTGCAGCTGGTGCACCCGGAGGACGCGGATCGCTTCCGGCGCGCGAGCATCGAGGCGGCGAGGCGCGGCATGCGCATGGAGGTCGAATACCGTCTGCGGCGCAGCGACGGATCGGTGATCCACATCCGGCAGGCGCTGGAGCCCATTTCGCCGCCGGCGGCGTCCGACGACGGCGAAACGAGGTGGTTCAATACGCTGCTGAACATCACGGCGCAGAAACAGGCCGAGGCCGAGCTGACGCTCAGCGCATCGCGCTACCGGGCGATCTTCGAGCAGGCTGGCGTCGGCATCGTTCATATGTCGCCTGAGGGCGACATCGAGCTGGCGAACCCGAAGTTCTGCGACTTGCTCGGCTACTCCCACGCCGAGGCGGTGCTGCTGAATTTGAGCGACCTGACGGATCGCGAGGATCTTGCGAACGGCGCCGAGGCGCGCCGGGCGCTCCTGTCGGGCTCGCTCGTGCAGCACGAGCGGGAGCTCCGCCTGATGCGCAAGGACGGTTCGCGCATCTGGTGCAACCTCACGAAGTCGGTCGTGCGCGCGCCGGGCGGCGAGCCGCTGTACTTCCTGTGCGTGCTGCACGACATCACCGAACGCAAGGCGCAGCAGGAGCGGATCGCGCGGCTCACCAGAGTCCAGGCGGTGCTGAGCGGGATCAACTCCCTCATCGTGCGGGTGCGCGACCGCGATGAGCTGTTCGAGGGCGCGTGCAAGATCGCGGTCGAGGCGGGCAAGTTCCTCCTCGCCTGGATCGGCACGGTGGACCAGTCGCGCACCATGATCCTCCTCGCGGCATGGCACGGGAACGGCGAGGGCTACATCGAGCGCATGCCGGTGTCGCTGGCCGAGCGCGATGCCGCAAACCCCGGGCTGAACGCGCTCGTCGTCGCGGACGGGCAGGCCAGGGTTGCGAACGACATCCAGACCGACGCGCGGTTCCTGCTCGCGCAAGAGGCGCTCGCGCGCGGTTTTCGCTCGTTCGTCAGCCTGCCGCTCTCGGCCGACGGCCAGATATGCGGCGTGCTGGCACTCTACGCGGAGCAGCCGGGATTCTTCGACGACGAGGAGATGAAGCTGCTGAACGAGCTGGCCGGCGACATCTCTTTCGCGCTGGCCCATCTGGCGCAGCGGGAGAAGCTCAACTACGTCGCGCTGTACGACTCGTTCACCGGGCTCGCGAACCGCACGCTGCTCAGCGAGCGCCTCGCTCAGACCATCCGCGGCGCGGGCCAGGCGGGAACCAAAGTCGCGCTTGCGCTGCTCGACCTCGAGCGCTTCCGCGCGGTGAACGAGTCGCTCGGGCGCCAGGCAGGCGACGCCCTGATCAAGCAGGTGGCGGAGCGGCTCGCGCGCGCGGCCGGCACGGCCGAGGTCGCCCGCATCAGCGCGGACCATTTTGCCGTCGTGCTGGCGCCGGTGAACGGCCAGCCGGAAGCGGCGAAGCGCCTCCAGGATCTGCTGCAGCGCTGTTTCGGCGAGGCGTACCACGCGGACGGCACGGAACTCCGGCTCTCGGCCAAGGCGGGGGTCACGCTGTTCCCGAACGACGGCGTGGACGTCGAGATCCTGCTCAGAAACGCGGAAACCGCGCTGAGAGGCACAAAAAAATCCGGCGACCCGACGCTGTTCTACACCTCGGCGCTGACGGAGAAGACGTCCGGACAGCTGTCGCTGCTGAACAAGCTGCAGCGCGGGATCGAGAACGACGAGTTCGTCCTGCACTACCAGCCGAAGTTCGAAACCGGGACGCGCAAGATCGTCGGGGTCGAGGCGCTGATCCGCTGGCAGAGCCCCGAGCTGGGGCTCGTGCCGCCGGGCAAGTTCATCCCCCTGATGGAGGAAACCGGGATCATCCTGGAAGCCGGCGCCTGGGCGCTGTCGAAGGCCGTGAGCGACCACGCCCGCTGGCTGGCGCTGGGCCTGCCCGCGCCGCGCGTCGCCGTGAACGTGTCGCCCATCCAGCTGCGCAAGCGGGATTTCTTCGACATCGTGCAGAGCGCGATCCGCGGAGGGCCGAACCCGCCGGGCATCGACCTGGAGATCACCGAAAGCCTCATCATGGAGGACATCCAGAGCAACATCCGCAAGCTCAAGGACGTCCGCGATCTGGGAATGGAAATCGCGATCGACGACTTCGGCACCGGATACTCGTCGCTCGGCTACCTCGCCAAGCTTCCGGTGCAGATGCTCAAGATCGACCGTTCGTTCATCATCACGATGCTGAAGGACCGCGCCACGATGACGCTGGTGCAGACGATCATTTCGCTCGCCCATTCGCTCAAGCTGAAGGTGATCGCCGAGGGCGTCGATGAGGAGGAACAGGCGAAGCTGCTCGAGCGCCTGCAGTGCGACGAGATCCAGGGCTTTCTGTTGAGCAGGCCGGTGCCGTTCGAGCAGATATCCGAAATGCTGGCGGACCGGCACAGCGGCCCGCCCGGGGCAGCCTGACGCCGGGTACACTCGGCCCCATGGGCCACGAAATCCTGATCCGGGGCGGGACGCTGATCGACGGCACCGGTGCGCCGGCGCGGCGCGCGGACGTCGCGCTAGAGGCCGGCAAGATCGTTGCGGTGGGCGAGGGGTTGGGGCCGGCGCGAAAGACGATCGACGCCGAGGGCCTCGCGGTCGCGCCGGGTTTCATCGATCCGCACACGCACTACGACGCGCAGATCTGCTGGGACGGGGCGACCACGCCGTCGTCCTGGCACGGGGTGACGACGGTGGTGATGGGCAACTGCGGGGTGGGGATCGCCCCTTGCCGGCCCGCGGCGCGCGAGGTGGCGATGCGCGACCTGGTGAACGTGGAGGCGATCCCCTTCGAGGTGCTCAAGGCCGGGATCACCTGGGATTGGGAGACGTTTCCGCAGTACCTGGATGCGGCGGCGAAGCGCAAGCCCGCGCTCAATCTCGCCTTCCTCGCTCCGCTCACGCCGCTGCGGCACTACGTGATGGGCGAGGCATCGATGGAGCGCGCCGCGACCGGCGAGGAAACGCAGCGCATCGCAGGCCTGCTCGGCGAGGCGCTCGACGCGGGCGCATTCGGGTTCTCGAGCACGCTGCTCAACCAGCATATGGGCTACGGCGGACGGCCGCTCGCCTGCCGCAACGCGAGCCGGGAAGAATTGAAAGCCTACTGCAATACCTTGCGCCTGCGCGCCAGGGGAGCGATCGAAATCGCGCTGACGCGCCAGATCGGGGTGCTCGAGGATCCGGAGCTGGAATTGCTCGATTTCATGTTGACCGAGAGCGGCCGCCCGATCACCTTCATCGCGATGTTCGACCGCGACGACATCCCCGAGGCGGTGCGCACCACGCTCAGGAAAGCGGCCTCGATGATCGCGCGCGGCGCGCGGCCGCAGACTTCGCCGCTGCCGCTGACGCGCGAGTTCAACATGAGAAACCCGTTCTCGTTCGGCGCCTTCCCGTCCTGGAAGCGGGTGTTCGAGGACAAGTCCAAGGCGGCGCAGGCGGCGGTATACCGCGATCCGGCGTTCCGCGCGCAGTTCCGCGCCGAGCTCGAGCGTCCGGCGTCGTTCGGCAACTGGGCGCGCATCGCGCTGCACGAGGCGAAGAACCCGGCGCTCAAGCCTCTCGAGGGCCGCACGGTGGCCGAGATTGCGGCGCAGCGGGGCAAGGATTGCGTGGATGTATTTCTGGACCTGACCCTCGAAGACGATCTCGAGAACGAATTCACCATGCAGTCGTACAACACGCGCGTCGAGCGCATGGCCGAGCTGCTCAACGACCGCTCGATCCTGCTCGGCCTGGGCGACGGCGGCGCGCACCTCGACATGCTGTGCGACGCGGGCTATCCGACCTACGTGCTCGGAACCTGGGTGCGCGAACGCAAGGTGCTGACGCTGGAAGAGGCGGTGCGGCGCATGACCTCCGACCCGGCGGACTTCTTCGGCATCCGCGACCGCGGCCGCATCGCGCCTGGGCTCGCCGCCGACCTGGTGCTGTTCGACCCGCAGACGGTCGGTTCGGCCGGGCGTCCGGAGCGGTGCTACGACCTGCCGGGCGGAGCCAAGCGCATGGTGATGCGCTCGCAGGGAATCGAGCTGACGCTGGTGAACGGGGCGCCGACCTGGGAGCGGGGTGCGCTCACCGGCTCGTGCGCGGGCGCAGTCCTGCGCTCCTGAGCATGGCGGGCGCGGAGGGCCGATGCTCGGACGGGGCCTGATCCTCATCGCGGGCCTGTGCGCCTGCGGCCCGGCGTGGGCCTGGGGCCAGGAAGGGCATTCGATCGTCGCCGAGATCGCGCAGCGCCGCCTGTCGCCGGCGGCGGCGGAGGAGGTGGAGCAGCTGCTCGGACGCGGGCATTCGCTTGCGTCCGAGGCAAGCTGGGCGGACGACATCCGGGACGCCCGGCCCGAAACCTACAACTGGCACTTCGTCGACATCCCGCTCGAGGCGAAGCGCTACGACCCGCGGCGCGACTGCAGGAGCGACGCGCAAAGGGGCGACTGCGTGGTGGCCGAGCTCGAGCGCCTCAGGAGCGCGCTGCGCTGCGC
>JBOIFB010000104.1:0-9397 GCA_050741415.1 Burkholderiales bacterium
ACGTCGTGCAGCGCCAGCAGGTGCGCCACGACCAGCGCCAGCAGCACCAGCGGGATCGCGATGACGTGGAAGGCGAAGAATCGGTTCAGGGTCGCGTCGGAGACTACGTAGTCGCCCCGGATCCACAACGCGAGATCCGGCCCGACGAACGGTATCGCGTTGAACAGGTTGACGATGACCTGCGCGCCCCAATAGGACATCTGCCCCCAAGGCAGTAAATAGCCGAAGAACGCCTCGCCCATGAGCGACAGGTAGATGAGCATGCCGAAGATCCACACCAGCTCGCGCGGCGCGCGGTGCGAACCGTAGAGCAGGCCGCGGAACATGTGCAGATAGATGATGATGAAGAAAGCGGACGCCCCGGTCGAATGGATATAGCGGATGATCCAGCCCCCCGGAACGTCCCGCATGATGTACTCGACCGACCCGAACGCGAGCGCCGCGTCGGGCTTGTAGTTCATCGTCAGGAAAATACCCGTGACGATCTGGATCACCAGCACCAGCAGCGCCAGCGACCCGAAGTAGTACCAGAAGTTGAAGTTCTTCGGCGCGTAGTACTCGGTCAGATGCTTGCGGTACTCCTGACCGAGCGTCGGCATGCGCGCGTCGATCCACCGCCACAGTGCGCTCGTCCGCGAAGCCATCGCTTACGCCTCCCCTTGTTCGTCTTTGCCGATCACAATCTTGCCTTGCGACAGGTACATGTAGCGCGGGATCCACAGATTGGTCGGCGCCGGCACGCCCTGGTACACCCGCCCGGCAAAGTCGTACATCGAGCCGTGGCATGGACAGTAAAAGCCGCCGTTCCAGGCTGCGCCCATCTCGCCCTTGTCGCTCTCGGCCTTTTTCTCGGGTGTGCAGCCGAGGTGGGTGCACACGCCGATGATCACCGCCAGCTCCGGCTTGCGCGAACGGTACTCGTTCTTGGCATAGTCGGGCTGATGCGGGACCTGGGAATTCGGGTCCGCTACCACCCCGTTATCCTTCTTGATGTCCTTGAGCTGCTCCTCGGTGCGCTTGAACACCCACACCGGCTGGCGGCGCCACGAGACCGTGCGCAGCTCGCCGGGCTTGATCCCGTCCGTGTCGACTTCCACCGGGGCCCCGGCCGCCTTGGCGCGCGCCGAAGGCAGCATGCTCGCCACGAAGGGAATCGCCACCCCGACCGTGGCGCTCCCCCCGAGCACGGAGGTCACCACGACCAGGTTGCGCCTCGTCTTGTCTGGTTTCTTGCTATCGCTCATGAGATGGGAACCTGGGTGGGGATGGGCGGATATCCGGAGCAGCCGGGAATTATAGCGACGCACTGCTCCGAAGTCCAAGCTTTCGCCGCTAAGCATTTCAATATGCTGACGTTTTTCGTCCTCATGGGCGCGACGGCGGAAGCGCGCCTGGGGTCATTCCGATGCGCGCGTATGGTAGGCTGAACGAGCCATGTACCGGCTTTGGTTGATCTTCGCGCAGACGGCGACCGTCGCCGTGGCGGTGCTGTTCGTGGTCTCGACCTTCCACCCCGAGTGGCTGCCTGCGCACGCGGTGCAGCGCCCCCCCATCGCGTTGCTGCAGCAGCAGCAGCCGCCGCCCGCCGCTGCGTCCGGCGCGCGCACCGAGTCGCTGCACGACGCGGTCGATCGCGCCACGCCATCGGTCGTAAACGTGTTCACCTCCAAGGAGGTGCGCGTGCCGCGCCAGCCGCTGCTGGACGACCCGCTGTTCCGGCGCTTCTTCGGCGACCAGGCGCCCGACGAGGCCCGGCGCGCGACCAGTCTCGGCTCGGGCGTGATCGTGAGCCCGGACGGCTACATCCTGACCAACCAGCACGTGGTCGAAGCAGCGGACGAGATCGAGGTTGCGCTGCCCAACGGCAGCAAGCTGCTCGCCAAGGTGGTCGGCAACGATCCCGACACCGACCTCGCGGTGCTGCGGGTCAATGCCCAGGGGCTGCATGCGATCACGTTCGGTTCTTCGGATGCGCTGCGCGTGGGCGACGTGGTGCTCGCGATCGGCAACCCGTTCGGCGTCGGACAGACGGTCACTTCGGGAATCGTGTCGGCGCTCGGGCGCAGCGGCCTGCAGATCAACACATTCGAGAACTTCATCCAGACCGACGCCGCGATCAACCCCGGCAACTCGGGCGGACCGCTGGTCGACGCGCGCGGCGACCTGGTCGGCATCAATACCGCGATCTACTCGCGTACCGGAGGCTCGATCGGCATCGGCTTCGCGATTCCGGTCTCGACCGCCAAGATGGTGCTGGAGCAGATCGTGCGCAATGGCACGGTCACCCGGGGCTGGATCGGCGTCGAGGTGCAGGAGATCACCGCTGGGCTGGCCGATTCGTTCAAGCTCGACGAAACGAAGGGCGTGATCATCGCCGGCGTGCTGCGCGGCGGTCCAGCCGCCAAGGCGGGCGTCAAGCCGGGCGACGTGCTGCTCGCGGTGGGCGACAAGCAGGTGGCCAACACCCCGAACATGCTCAACGTGGTCGCGGCGTTTCCCCCCGGCAGCCGCGCCAGCCTGACGCTGCGGCGCGCAGGCAAGGACCTGGCGGTCCAGGTCGTGGTCGGCCGGCGGCCCAAGCCGCCGCCGCGGCCCGAGGAATGAGCGCACCGTCCCTGCCGCGCGACGCCGAGAGCGTGCTCAAGCTCGCGGCGCGCTCGATGTTCGATCTGTTCTCGAGCATGAGCGAGGGCATGATGCTGGTCGACCGCGGCGGGTGCGTGGTGTGGATCAACGACAGCTACAAGCGCTTTCTGCCGGCGCTCGGCTTCGAGCGCGCCGAGGACTTCGTCGGCAAGCCGGTCGAGCAGGTAGTGCCGAACACGCTCATGCGGCACGTGCTCGAGAGCGGCAAGCCGATCCTGCTCGACTTGCTGACCAACAAGGCCGGCACCTTCGTGGTGAGCCGCATTCCGCTGCGCGACGACTCGGGCGAGGTGATCGGCGTGCTCGGCATGGTGCTGTTCGACCATCCGGAGACCACGCTCCAGCCGCTGATCGGAAAATTCGCGCGGCTGCAGAAGGACCTCGACGAGGCGAGGCGCGAGCTTGCCGCGCAGCGTCGCGCCAAGTACACCTTCGCCAGCTTCGTCGGCTCGAGCCCGGCAGCGCTCGAGGTCAAGCGCCAGGCGCGGCGCGCGGCGCAGACCGAAGGCAACGTGCTGCTGGTGGGCGAGACGGGCACCGGCAAGGAGCTGCTCGCGCACGCGATCCACGCGGCGTCCAGCCGTGCGGCCAAGCCCTTCGTCGGGGTCAACCTCGCCGCGGTGCCCGAAACGCTGCTCGAAGCGGAGTTCTTCGGGGTCGTTCCCGGTGCCTACACCGGAGCCGACCGCAAGGGGCGCGACGGGCGCTTCGTGCTGGCCGACGGCGGTACGCTGTTCCTGGATGAGGTCGGCGACGCGCCGCCGGCGCTGCAGGCGAAGCTGCTGCGCGCGCTGCAGGAGCAGGAAATCGAGCCGCTCGGCTCGAACAGGGTGATCAAGGTCGACGTGCGCGTCATCGCCGCCACCAGCCGCGACCTGAAAACGCTGGCGGCGGAGGGACGCTTTCGCGAGGACCTTTACTACCGCCTGAGCGTGCTGCCGATCCGGGTGCCGCCGCTGCGCGAGCGCCTCTCGGATCTCGAGGCGCTGGCAGAGAACCTGCTCGAGAACATCGCCGCGCGCACCGGAATGCCGCAGCGCGAGCTGACCCCCGCGGCGCTGGCGACGCTCGCCAGCCACGCATGGCGCGGCAATATTCGCGAGCTGCGCAACGCCCTCGAGCAGGCGGCGATGCTGACCGACCACGCGCGGCTCGGGGCGGAAGACTTCGCCGCGATCCTGCCGCGCGCTGCGGCGGCCGGCGTCGCCGACGCGCCCGCGCTGCGCCCGCTGCCATTGCTCATCGCCGAGCTTGAGCGCAGTTCGATCCGCTCGGCGCTCGAGGCGACCGGCGGCAACAAGGTCTCGGCCGCGAGGCTGCTCGGGATCTCGCGCGCCACGCTGTACGAGAAGCTGGCTGAAATCAGGCGTCTGTCCGCATAGCGGACAGCGTGTCCGGCACGCGGACAGCAAGGTCACTTAGCGACCATCTTGATTTCAAACATAATCTGATGCCAATCGCGGTTTTAGTGTCTGATGTTCGGACACATCCTGATGTGGATAAACGCTCACCGTCGCCTAGTAAATTAATGGAATCAATACGTTACTTCTGGTGGCACGCACATTGCGACAGGACGTCCGCAATCGCTAACGAGGAGGAAGTATGAAACGCACGCTGAGATGGGCTGTGGCGACCGCGCTCGCGGCTGCAGCCGGCCTGGCATCGGCCCAGGAAATCAGGATCGCGCACGTCTACGGCAAGACGGGCGCGCTCGAAGCCTATGCCAAGCAAAGCCACACCGGTCTGATGATGGGGCTGGAATACGCGACCCACGGCACGATGGAGGTGCTGGGACGCAAGATCGTGGTGATCGAGAAAGACACCCAGCTCAAGCCCGACATCGGCAAGTCCCTGCTCGCGGCCGCGTACGGCGACGACAAGGCCGACATCGCGGTCGGTCCGGTCAGCTCCGGGGTGGCGCTCGCGATGCTGCCGGTCGCGGAGGAATACAAGAAGATCCTGCTGGTCGAGCCAGCGGTGGCCGACTCGATCACCGGCGCGAACTGGAACCGCTACATCTTCCGCACCTCGCGCAACTCGACCCAGGACGGGCTCGCCGCTGCGGCGACGCTCAAAGGCGACATGTCGATCGCCACCCTGGCGCAGGATTACGCGTTCGGGCGCGACGGCATCAAGGCGCTCAAGGACGCCTTGGCGCAGGTCGGGTCGAAGGCAAAGATCGTGCACGAGGAATACGCGCCGCAGAAAACGACCGATTTCACCGCTTCGGCCGAGCGCATCTTCGCCGCGCTCAAGGACAAGCCCGGGCGCAAGGTGCTGGTGATCTACTGGGCCGGCGCGAACCCGGCGACCAAGATCGCCGCGCTCGATCCCGGGCGCTTCGGCATCGAGCTCGCCACCGGCGGCAATATCCTGCCGGTGATGAAGGGTTGGAAAGATCTCGCGGGCATGGAAGGCGCGATCTACTACTACTACGGTTTCCCCAAGAACAAAATGAACAAATGGCTGGTGAAGGAGCACGAGAAGCGCTACGGCATGCCGCCCGACTTCTTCACCTGCGGCGGCATGGCGGCGGCGGTTGCGGTCGTCGACGCGATCAAGAAGGCCGGCGGCACCGATACCGAGAAGCTGATCGCCGCCATGGAAGGCATGTCGTTCGACACGCCCAAGGGCGAGATGACCTTCCGCAAGGAGGACCACCAGGCGATGCAGGACATGTTCGAGTTCCGCATCAAGAAGGCGTCGGAACAGAAGAACGAGTGGGACCTGCTCGACCTGGTGCGCGTGATCCCGGCCTCGGAGCTTCCGGTTCCGATCACGAACAAGCGCTAACCTCGTAGCGCGCCGGAGAAAAGGACCGTGGAACATCCGGTCCTGGAAACCCACAGCCTGACGATCCGCTTCGGCGGGCACGTGGCGGTGAATGAGGTGTCCTGCGCCTTCCGCCCGGGCACCCTCACCGCCATCGTCGGGCCGAACGGCGCCGGCAAGACGACCTATTTCAACCTGATCTCGGGCCAGCTCAGGGCCACGAGCGGCCGCGTATCGCTCTTCGGCGAGGACATCACTTCGCTTGGCGCGCCGGCACGCACGCAGCGCGGGGTCGGGCGCGCATTCCAGCTTACGAACCTGTTTCCACGCCTCACAGTGCTCGAGAACGTGCGCCTCGCGGTGCAGTCGCGCGCCGGTCTGGGCGGAAATCTCTGGTCGATGTGGGACCGCCATGTCGAGATGATCGAGAAGGCCGAGCACACCCTGCAGCGCGTGGCGCTGGCCGACAAACGCGGCCTGGCGGCCGCGACGCTGCCGCACGGCGACCAGAGGAAGCTCGAGGTGGCCATCCTGCTCGCACTCGAGCCGGACGTATTCATGTTCGACGAGCCCACCGCGGGTATGAGTGTCGACGAAGTCCCAAATGTTTTGTTTCTAATAGAAGAATTAAAAAAAATGGGAGACAAAACGATCCTTCTCGTCGAGCACAAGATGGACGTGGTGCGCTCGCTCGCCGATCGCATCATCGTGCTGCACCAGGGCGAGCTGGTGGCCGACGGTGCGCCCGAGGCCGTGATCGCTTCGCCGATCGTGCAGGAAGCCTATCTCGGGGTGGCGCGTGGCTGAGCCGATGCTCGCGCTCGCCGGCGTGAATACGCACATCGGCCAGTACCACATCCTGCACGGCGTGGATTTCGAGGTGGCGCGTGGCGGCCTGACCATGCTGCTGGGCAGAAACGGGGCCGGCAAGACCACTTGCCTGCGCACCATCATGGGGTTGTGGCGCGCTTCCGCGGGGCGTATTCGTTGCCAGCAGGCCGAAATCCAGAATCTGAAGACACCCGAGATCGCCCGCCTGGGCGTCGCCTACGTGCCTGAGAACATGGGCATCTTCGCCGGACTGACGGTGCGCGAGAACATGCTGCTCGCCGCGCGCGGCGGTGCGCCCGACCCCGGGCGCCTGGACTGGATCTTTGGCCTGTTCCCGGCCCTGCAGAAATTCTGGCACGCGGCCGCCGGCAACCTTTCCGGCGGCCAGAAGCAGATGCTGGCGATCGCGCGTGCGATCGTCGAACCGCGCAGGCTCTTGCTGGTCGACGAGCCGACCAAGGGCCTCGCGCCGGCGATCATCGGCAACATGATCGAGGCCTTCCGCGAGCTCAAGCGCACCGACACCACGATCCTGGTGGTGGAGCAGAACTTTCATTTCGCGCAGTCGCTCGGCGACGACGTGGCGGTGATGGACGCGGGCCGCATCGTTCACCGCGGGCGCATGGATGCGCTTGCGGCCGACCGGGCGCTGCAGGCCAAGCTGCTCGGCCTGTCGCTCGAGGCGCACCAATGAAGCGCGACTGGCGGCCGCTCGCGCTGCTCGCGGCGCTGATTCTCGGCACGCTGCCGCTGGTGGCGAGCCTGCCGATCTGGATCACGCTGACGGTGGCGGGTCTCGCCATGGGGATGATGATCTTCATCATGGCCTCGGGCCTGACGCTGGTATTCGGCCTGATGGACGTGTTGAACTTCGCCCACGGCGCATTCATCTCGGTCGGCGCCTACGCCGCGGCATCGGTGCTGCTCGCGCTGAAAGGACCGGCGCAGGCGCCTGGCCTCGGCGCCAACCTCGCGGCGATCGTCCCCGCACTGCTGGCGGCAATCGCGCTCGCGGCCGCGCTCGGCTGGTTTTTCGAACGGATGGTGATCCGGCCGGTATACGGCGATCACCTGCGTCAGATCCTGGTCACCATGGGCGGCTTGATCGTGGTCGAGCAGCTCATCATCGTTGTCTGGGGACCCGACCTGATCTCGCTGCCGCGTCCGGCGGCGCTGGGCGGCTCGTTCATCTTCGGCGATGCGGCGATCGAGCGCTACCGCGTGCTGGCGGTCGTGCTGGGCCTGGCAGTGTTCGGCGCGATGTGGCTGCTGCTCAACCGCACCCGCATCGGGCTGCTGGTGCGCGCCGGGGTCGAGAACGCCGAGATGGTCGAGGCGCTCGGCTACCGCATCCGGCGCCTGTTCGTCGGCGTATTCGTCGCCGGCAGCGCGCTCGCAGGCCTGGGCGGCGCGATGTGGGCCATGTACCAGGAATCGGTCAACGTCCAGATGGGGATGCAGGTGCTGGTGATGATTTTCATCGTAGTGATCATCGGCGGGCTCGGGTCGGTCGGCGGCTGCTTCGTCGGCGCGCTGCTGGTCGGACTGATGGCGAATTACACCGGCTTCCTCGCGCCCAAGCTCGCGCTCGGCTCCAACATCCTGCTGATGGTGCTGGTGCTGCTGTGGCGCCCGCGCGGGCTCTACCCGGTGGCGAAATGATCCGCTCCCTGCTCTCGGGCGATCTGCCGCGCAGCCGCGCGCTCGCGGCGGCGCTCGCGCTGGTGCTCGCCGCGCTCGCGCTGGCGCCGTTCCTCTTTCCCGGCACGCGCTCGCTCGACGTGGCGGCCAAGATCGCGGTGTTCGTGGTGCTGGCCGCGAGCTACGACCTGCTGCTCGGCTACACCGGGATCGTGTCGTTCGCCCACACCATGTTCTTCGGCATCGGCGGCTACGGCATCGGCATCGCGGCGTCGAACTGGGGCCCGGGCTGGGGCAGCCTCGCGGCCGGCAGCGCGCTTGCGCTCCTGCTTTCCGCCGTGCTCGCCTTTGCCGTGGGCTTGCTGTCGCTGCGGGTGCGAGCGATCTTCTTCGCCATGATCACGCTCGCGGTCGCCGCGTTCTTCCAGATCCTCGCCTCGCAGCTGTCATGGCTCACTGGGGGCGAGGACGGCATCAATTTCAGCCTGCCGGGGCTGCTGCAAGCGCGCCTGGCGTCCTACTACCTGGTGCTTGCGGCCGCGACGGCGCTGTTCCTCGCGCTGCTGCGCATCGTCAACTCGCCCTTCGGCCGCGTGCTGCTGTCGATCCGCGAGAACGAGTTCCGCGCCGAGGCGCTCGGCATCCGCACCGTCGTCTACCGCACGCTGGCGAACTGCATCGGCGCCCTCGGTGCGACCGCGGCCGGGCTGCTGTACGCGGTCTGGCTGCGCTACACCGGACCCGCGGCGACGCTGTCGTTCGACATCATGGTCGACATTCTGCTGATGGTGGTGATCGGCGGCATGGGGACGATGTACGGCTCGGTGCTCGGCGCGACGATCTTCGTCCTGGCGGAGAGCTACCTGCGCGACCTGATGAAGATCGCGAGCGACGCACTGAGCGGCGTGCCGTTTCTGCACAATCTGCTCCATCCCGACCGCTGGCTGCTCTGGCTCGGGGTGCTCTTTATCTTGTGCGTCTACTACCTTCCGACGGGCATTATGGGACGACTGCGGAAATGATGTCGAAATACGTGATCTGCGAGGGACGGGAGATCCACTACACCGAGTGGGGCGCCGGCAACCGGGAGACGCTGATCGCCTGGCACGGCCTGGCGCGCACCGGGCGCGACATGGACGACATCGCCGCTCATCTCGCACCGCGCTACCGCGTGATCTGCCCCGACACCATCGGCCGCGGCCTGTCGCAATGGAGCCCGCGACCGGAAAAGGAGTACTGCCTCGAGTTCTACGCCGGGCTCGCGCTGTCGCTCGCCGACCGGCTCGGGCTCGAACGCGTGCACTGGCTCGGCACCTCGATGGGCGGCGCGCTCGGCATCCGGCTCGCCGCTGGCGCGATGAAAGGCCGCATCCGCCGCCTGGTACTGAACGACATCGGGCCCAGGCTCGGCGAGGCCGCGGTCGAGCGCATCCGCAATTACGCCGGCCGCCCGCCGCAGTTCGAGCAGATGAGCGGGCTCGAGCAATACTTCCGCACCATCTATAAG
>JBOIFB010000105.1:0-9321 GCA_050741415.1 Burkholderiales bacterium
GCATCACGCCCTTCGGAAATCCGGTCGTGCCCGAGGTGTAGAGCATGAGGCAGGTCGCTTCGGGCGCAGGCTCGGGCGGCAGCGCACGCAACGAGGTCGCCCCGATCAGCTCGTCCAGGCGCGGCACGCCGTCGCTTTCGCCTTCGAGCATGAAGAACCACGCCGGGCGCGCGAGGGGCTGCGCTGCCGCGCGCGCGGCCTCGAGCGCCGCCGGCACGACCGCCACCGCGCGCACGCCCGCGTGCTGCAGGATGTAGCCCGCTTCCCGCGGGCCGAACTCGGGATTGACCGGCACCAGGATCGCACCCAGGCGCGCAAGCGCGAACAGCAACACGACGCAATCTGCGCTGTTGCTCGCCATGGCGCCGACGCGGTCGCCCGTGCCGATTCCGCGCGCTGCGAGCGCGCACGCCGCCGCTTCAACTCGGTGCGCGAAGCCGGCATAGCTGATTTCCCGCCCGTCGTACCAGAGCACGGTGCGCGCCGCGCCTTCGCTCACACGGCTGGCGAGCAGGCCGCCAAGCGTGGACCCGTGCGGGGGATAGCGCTGCAGGACGGCGAGCGGAGGTTCCATCTCGCCGCGCAAGGTACCACGGCGCCGAACGCACGTCCGGCATCGTCCCCATTCCTGAGAAGTCACTTCTATTCAGATTTATAAATATATGAATAATAATGACATTTTACTTCTAGAATTCGTCATGTAATTCCACGCTAAGTCTTTGTCCCATCAAGAAAAATTCCATTCCATATGCTTGACCTGATGATTCCTTTACCCTACAGTGGGAAAACGTAGAAAAAAGTGGCGAAATGCGGAATCAAGCACTTCGCTCGCAATTCGCCGGAGAAAAACGGGCCATGGGTGGAACCTTTCACGGGGCAACCGTCATCACGCTGGACGCGAAGGGCCGCCTGGCGATCCCGACGCGCCATCGTGAGGCGCTGCTCGAGACTGCCAGCGCGCTGGTGCTCACTGCACATCCCGAGGGTTGCGCGCTGATCTACCCCGAGTCCGCCTGGGAACCCGTGCGCGCCAAGGTCGAGACCTTTCCGAGCCTCAACCCGCAGGCGAGCTGGTGGAAGCGGCTGCTGCTCGGCATGGAAGAGCACGTCGTGCCCGACGGCTCGGGCCGGGTGTTGCTGCCGGCGGCGCTGCGGCTGCACGCCAAGCTCGAACGCGAGGCGATGATGGTCGGCCAGGGCGCCTATTTCGAGCTCTGGGACAGCGGCGTGTGGAGCGCCAAGCTCGCCAGCGCCCTGTCCGGTGCCGGCGCACCCCCGCCCGGCATGGAGAACTTCTCGCTGTGACGGCGGGAGCGAACGATGGGCGCCAAGACGCTCACGCATCGCGCCGTTCTCCTGTCCGAGGCCATCGAGGCGCTCGCCGTGCGGCCCGACGGGACCTACGTCGACGGCACCTTCGGCCGCGGCGGGCACAGCCGCGCAATTCTCGAGCGGTTGGGGCCCGGCGGGCGCCTGATCGCAATCGATCGCGATCCTCAGGCGGTCGCCGCGGCGCGCGCGATTACCGACCCGAGATTCCGCATCTGGCATGTACGCATGAGCGAGCTGCCTGCGGTGCTCGAGGCGGCCGGCGCGCCGTTTGCGGACGGAATGCTGTTCGACCTCGGCGTGTCGTCGCCGCAGCTGGAGGATCCGGCGCGCGGGTTCTCGTTCCGCGCAGACGGTCCGCTCGACATGCGCATGGACACCAGCCGCGGGCAGACCGCGGAGCATTGGCTCGCAACCGCCACCGAGCGGGAAATCAAGGAGGGGATAGGGGATTATGGCGAAGAACGGTTTGCTGAACAGATTGCAAAGGCGCTTGTTGCTGCTCGCGAACGCAAACCCATCGTCCGCACCAAGCAACTTGCCGATATCGTGGGTGCGGCGGTCCGCACACGGGAGCCGGGCCAGGATCCGGCGACGCGCACCTTTCAAGCTCTACGGATTCTCGTCAATCGGGAGCTTCAGGAAGTGTCGCTGACGCTGCCCTTGGCGCTGGCGCATCTCGTCCCGGGGGGGCGGTTGGCGGTGATCGGCTTTCATTCGCTCGAAGACCGCATCGTCAAGCGTTTCATGCGCGCGGCTTCGCGCGCCGATCTGCCGCGGGATTTGCCCCTGCGCGCCAGGGAAATGCCACAAATGCCGTTGAAAATCGTCGGCCGTGCCATCCGCGCCTCGGCCGCCGAAATCGCGGCGAATCCGCGCGCGCGCAGTGCAATGCTGCGCGTCGCCGAGCGCACGGGCGCGCCCATCGACTCGTCGCTCCTTGACCGAATCGAGCCCGACGCGTGGCGAAGCTGAACCTTCTCCTCCTCCTGGTTCTCGTCGTCTGCGCGCTCGGGCTCGTCACTTCGCAGCACAAGGCGCGCACGCTGTTCTCGGATCTCGACCGGGAGCAGCAGCGCGAGCGCCAGCTCGACATCGTGTACGGCCAGCTGCAGCTGGAGGCAAGCACCTGGGGCCTGCACGCGCGCGTGAGCAGGATCGCCGCCGGCACGCTCGGCATGCACGTGCCCGACCCGCGCCGCGTCATCGTGGTCACGCGGCCGGCAGAGGCCAAGCCGTGAGCCTCGCAGCGGCCCCGGCGCTGGTGCGTCTGCCGATGTGGCGCGCGCGCTTCGTGCTCGCCGCGTTCGTGTTCGCGTTCGTGGTGCTTGCTGCGCGCTCGGTGTACCTGCAGGCGATGAAGACGAGCTTCCTGCAGGAGCAGGGGGAGGCGCGCTACTCGCGTGTCATGGAAGTGCCCGCCACCCGCGGGCGCATCCTCGACCGCAATGGCGAGGCGCTCGCGGTGTCGACGCCGGTCAAGTCGATCTGGGTCATTCCCGACGATGTGAAGGCAAGCCGGGCCCAGAAGAAGCGGCTCGCGGGGCTGCTCGGGCTGGACGCGCGCGAACTGGAAAAAAAGCTGGCCGACACCTCGCGCGATTTCGTTTATCTCAAGCGCCAGATCGCCCCCGATACCGCGGACAAAGTCGAGGCGCTGGGAATTCCGGGCGTCTATCAGCAGCGCGAGTACAGGCGCTATTATCCGGGCGGCGAAGTGACCGCTCACCTGATCGGCTTCACCGGGGTCGACGACGCCGGCCAGGAAGGCGTCGAGCTGGCCTTTCAGTCGAGCCTTGCCGGCCGGCCCGGCAGCCGGCGGGTGATCAAGGACCGTCTTGGGCGCATCGTCGAGGACGTCGAATCGATCCGCGCCGCGCAGGATGGCCACGACCTCACCCTGTCGATCGACAGCAAGATCCAGAGCCTTGCATACAGCGCGCTGAAAAGCGCGGTCGCAGCCCACGGCGCCAAGGCAGGCGCGATCGTGGCGATCGACGTGCGCACCGGCGAAATTCTGGCGCTCGCGAACGTGCCCTCGTACAACCCGAACAATCGCTCGCACCTGAGCGGGGCGCAGCTTCGCAACCGGGCGATTACCGACAGCTTCGAGCCCGGTTCGACGCTCAAGCCGTTCACGATCGCGGTGGCGCTCGAGCAGCACCGCATCGAGCCGACCACCCGGATAGAGACCGCCCCGGGCAGGCTCACGATCGGCCGCTACACGATCCACGACGCGCATCCCGAATCGGTGCTGAGCGTCGCGCAGGTGATCCAGAAGTCCTCCAACGTCGGCGCCGCGAAGATCGCGCTCGAGCTGCCGCGCGAGCAGATGTGGAACATGTTCGAGCGGGTGGGGTTCGGCGCGCCGCCGCAGCTTCGCTTCCCGGGCGAGGCGAGCGGTAAGGTGCGTCCGTGGCAGACCTGGCGCCCGATCGAGCAGGCGACGATGGCTTACGGCCACGGCATCTCGGTCAGCCTGCTGCAGCTGGCGCACGCCTATACGATGTTCGCGCGCGACGGCGTGCTGGTGCCGCTGACGCTGGTTCGCACCGGAACGCCGGTGCAGGGCATACGCGTCATCTCCGCCCGCACGGCGCACGAGATCCGCGACATGCTCGAGCTCGCAGTGCAGCCCGGAGGCACCGGGCCGCGCGCGCGCATCGTCGGCTGGCGCGTCGCCGGCAAGACTGGAACCGCGCACAAGCAGGAAGACGGCGGCTACGCACCGGACAAGTACATCGCGTCGTTCGTGGGCTTCGCGCCCGCGTCGGCGCCGCGCATGGTGATCGCGGTGATGATCGACGAGCCCGCAGGCAGCGAGTACTACGGCGGCCTAGTGGCGGCGCCGGTGTTCGCGCAGGTGATGCAGGGCGCTCTGCGCCTGCTCAACGTGCCGCACGACGCACCGCTCGAGCCGCTCGAGCAGCCGGGCGGCAGCGACGACGCAAAGGAGGGAACGTGATTCGCGATCTGGTCCTCGCCTTGGTCGCGGCGGTTTGGCAGCGCAGCGGATGCTGGGCGGACAGGTGGACGCTAAGACAATCGACGTGTTCGGGCGACTCGCCAAACAGGGCGCGATGATTGAGCGGCTCGCCTCGGACAGCCGCATGTGCGCGCCGGGTGTCGCGTTCTTTGCCTATCCGGGCGAGGCGGCGGACGGCCGCCGCTATATTCCGGATGCGATCCGGCACGGCGCCGCCGCGGTCGTGTGGGAGGCGCAGGATTTCGCCTGGGACTCGGCCTGGCGCGTGCCCAACGTCGGCCTGAGCGGACTCAAGCGCCAGGCGGGTGCGCTGGCGCACGAGTTCTACGGCCGGCCGTCGGCGTCGATGTGGGTCTGCGGCGTGACCGGAACCAACGGCAAGACCTCGTGTACGCAGTGGCTCGCCGCCCTGCTCGCGGCCGAGGGCGTCCGCACGGGCGTTATCGGCACGCTAGGCAGCGGCTTTCCGGAAGCGCTGGCGGCGCTTGGCAATACTACGCCCGACGCGCTCGAGCTGCATCGGGTGCTGGCCGAATTGAAGCGCAAGGGAGCCGTGGCCGCTGCCATGGAAGTGTCTTCGCACGGCCTTGCGCAAGGCAGAGTCAACGGCGTCGCCTTCGATTGTGCGTTGTTCACCAACCTGTCGCACGATCATCTCGATTACCACGGATCGATGGACGCGTACGGCGCGGCGAAGGCCGCGCTGTTCGACATGCCGGGCCTGCAGTCCGCGGTGCTCAATCTCGACGACATCCTCGGCGTCCAGCTCGCGCGGCGGCTCGCTGCGCGCGGCCAGCGCACGATCGGCTACGCGCTCTCGCTTTCGGCGCTGGCGCCCGGCGGGGTAGCCGATTTCGTCGCGGCGCGCAGTGTTTCAGTGGATGACGACGGTATGAACGTTTCGCTCGTCTCCAGCTGGGGCGATGCGCAGGTGCGCGTCAACCAGCTCGGGCGCTTCAACGCGTCCAATGCGCTCGGCGTGCTGGGCTGCCTGCTGGCGTACGGCGTGGCGTTCGAGCGCGCCGTTGCGCTGCTCGGTTCGCTGCCGCCCGTGTCCGGTCGCATGCAGCGCATCGGGGGTGCGGGCAAGCCGCTGGTGGTGGTCGACTACGCCCATACCCCGGACGCGCTGGAAAAGGTGCTGCAGGCGCTGCGGCCAGTGGCAGCCGCGCGCGGCGGCGCGCTGGTCGCGGTTTTCGGCGCCGGCGGCGACCGCGATCCGATCAAGCGCCCGCTAATGGGGGAGATCGCCTCGCGTCTCGCCGACCGCTTGGTGCTGACCTCCGACAATCCGCGCCGCGAGGATCCGCAGGCGATCCTCGCGGCGATCCGCGCCGGCATCACCGGCGCGCACGAGCTCGAGCCCGACCGCGCGGCCGCGATCGCACGCGCGATCGGCCGAGCTTCGGCCGCCGACGTGGTTCTGCTTGCGGGCAAGGGGCATGAGAGCTATCAGGAGATTGCGGGCGAGCGCCGGCCGTTTTCCGATGTCGCTGCGGCCGAGTCGGCGCTTGCCCGATGGAGCGCGCCATGATGCGTCTCACCGAGGCGGCGCAACTGCTCGGCGCCCGCCGTACGGGCGCCGACACCCGCTTCAGCGCGGTCTCGACCGACAGCCGCACGCTCGCCCGCGGCGAGCTGTTCGTCGCGCTGCGCGGCGAGCGCTTCGACGGCCACGCCTTTCTCGCGGCCGCCAGGGCGGCCGGGGCTGCGGCGGCGATGGTCGACGAGCAGTACACCGGCCCAGCGCCGCTGCCGCTGATCGCCGTACCGGACACGCGGCGCGGCCTCGGCGCGCTCGCGCGGCACTGGCGCGCGCGCTTCTCGCCGGTGCTGGTGGCGGTGACGGGCTCCAACGGCAAGACGACCACCAAGGAGATGCTGGCGGCGATCCTGCGCCGCCACGCCGGCGACGAGGGCGCGCTCGCCACCGCAGGCAACCTGAACAACGACATCGGTGTGCCCCTGACGCTGCTGCAGCTGCGCCAGACGCATCGTTATTGCGCGATCGAGCTCGGGATGAACCACATGGGCGAGATTGCCTACCTGGCCGGAATCGCACTCCCGACGATCGCATTGGTCAACAACGCGCAACGCGAGCACCTTGAGTTCCTGGGCTCGGTCGACGAGGTTGCAGCGGAGAACGCGCGCGTCTACGGCGCGCTGCCGTCGGACGGCGTCGCCGTGGTAAACGCCGACGATGCGCATGCCGCGCTGTTCCGCCGGTCGGCTGGCGGGCGGCGGGTGATCGATTTCGGGCTCGAGGCCCCGGCCACGATCCGCGGCGGCTACGTCCTCCAGCCGCTCGCGAGCGAGCTGCGCCTGCAGACGCCCGACGGCGAAGCACGGGTCACGCTCGCCATTCCAGGCCTGCACAACGTGCGCAATGCGCTCGCAGCCTCGGCCTGCGCGCATGCAGCCGGCGTGCCCGCGGCGACCATCGCCGCCGGGCTCGCCGACTTTCATCCCTACGCCGGGCGGCTGCAGGTCAAGCGCGCGGCCTCCGGCGCGACCGTGATCGACGACAGCTACAACGCGAATCCGGATTCGGTGCGGGCCGCAATCGACGTGCTGGCGGTCGCGGGCGGCCGGACCGTGCTGGTGCTCGGCGACATGGGGGAAGTGGGCGACATGGGGCCGGATTTCCACCTCGAGATAGGGCGCTATGCGCGCGAGCGCGGCATCGAGATGCTGTACGCGCTGGGGGAAATGACGGCGCACGCGACCGCGGGCTTCGGTGCCGGCGCGCGCCATTTCGCTTCGATGGACGACCTGATCGAGGCCGCGCGCAGCAGGGCCGGCGCCGGCGCCACCGTGCTGGTGAAGGGCTCGCGCTTCATGCGCATGGAGCGCGCCGTCGCCGCGCTGACCGGCGCAACGGTGAGCGAGGGGGCGCACTGATGCTGCTCGAGATTGCGCATTGGCTGGCCAAGGACGTGCGTCTGTTCAACGTCTTCAACTACATCACGCTGCGCGCGGTATTCGCCTGCCTCACCGCGCTCGCCATCTCGTTGGTGCTCGGCCCGCTCGTGATCCGCAGGCTGACGACCTACAAGATCGGCCAGTCGGTGCGCGAAGACGGACCCAAGTCGCACCTGACCAAGGCCGGCACGCCGACCATGGGCGGCGCGCTGATCCTGCTCTCGATCGGCATCACTACGCTGCTGTGGGGCGACCTGTCCAACGCCTTTCTCTGGGTCGTGCTGCTGGTTACCATGGCGTTCGGCGCGATCGGCTGGATCGACGACTACCGCAAGGTGGTGCGCCGCAATCCGAAGGGATTGTCGGCCAAGACCAAGTTCTTCTGGCAATCGCTGATCGGTCTCGGCGCGGCCTGCACGCTGGCGTGGCTCGCGCGCGGCACGCCCGCGCTCACCGAGCTGATCGTGCCTTTCTTCAAGCACGTGGCGTATCCGCTCGGTGCCGTGGGGTTCGTGGTCCTGGCCTACTTCGTGATCGTCGGATCGTCGAACGCGGTCAATCTGACCGACGGGCTGGACGGACTCGCAATCATGCCCACGGTCATGGTCGGCAGCGCGCTCGGTATCTTCGCCTACGTCGCCGGCCACGTGGTTTTTTCGAAGTATCTCGGTCTGCCGCACATTCCGGGCGCAGGCGAGCTGACCGTGTTTTGCGGCGCGCTCGCCGGCGCGGGGCTTGGTTTCCTTTGGTTCAACGCCTACCCGGCGGAAGTGTTCATGGGTGACGTCGGCGCGCTCGCGCTCGGCGCGGCGCTCGGCACCATCGCGGTGATCGTGCGCCAGGAAGTGGTGCTGTTCATCATGGGCGGCGTGTTCGTCGCCGAGACGCTCTCGGTGATGATCCAGGTGCTGTACTTCAAGGCAAGCGGCGGCAAGCGCATTTTCCGCATGGCGCCGCTGCACCACCACTATGAGCTGGAAGGCTGGAAAGAGAGCCAGGTCGTGGTGCGCTTCTGGATCATCACCATGATGCTGGTCCTGTTCGGCCTTTCCACCCTGAAGCTGCGGTGACCATGTCGATGCGCCCGCCGCTGTTCAGCCTGCTGCCCCGTCCGCGACCGATGGCGCTCGCGGGCAAGCGCGTATTGGTGCTCGGCCTGGGCGACACGGGACTCGCGGCTGCCAGGTGGGCCAACCGGCAGGGCGCGAGCGTGCGCGTGGCCGACACGCGGCAGGCGCCGCCGCGGGCAGCCGAGCTGAAGTCCGCCGAGCTCGAGTCCGCCGAGCTCGTGACCGGCAGCTTCGGTACCGGGCTGCTGCGAGGGGTCGACCTGGTGTGCATCAGCCCGGGTCTCGCGCTGGCCGAACCCCTGGTGCAGGAAACGCTCGCGCGCGGGATTGCGCTGGTTGGCGAGATCGAGCTGTTCGCCTGGCACGTCCGCGCCGCACGCGATCGCGGGCACGTGGTCGCGGTGACCGGCACCAACGGCAAGACAACGGTGACCGCGCTCACGGGCCATCTGCTTCGCGCAGCCGGCATCGATTGCGAGGTCGCCGGCAACATCGGCCCTGCGGCGCTCGAGGCGCTGATGCGGCGCCTGGACGGCTCGCGGCCGCCCGCGGTATGGGTGCTCGAGCTGTCAAGCTACCAGCTCGAGACCACCTGGTCGCTCGCGCCCGACGCGGCAACGATGCTCAATCTGTCCGAGGATCACCTTGACCGCTACGCCGATCTGGCCGAATACGGCGTGGCCAAGGCGCGCGTATTCCAGGGCGAAGGCGTGCAGGTGCTCAACCGAGACGAACCGCGCTCCGCGGCGCTCGCCCTGCCGGGTCGGCGGCACGTCAGCTTCGGCCTGGATGCGCCCCCGGGGCCGGAGGACTTCGGAATCGTCTTGCGCGACGGCCGCAGGTGGCTGGCGCAGGGCGACGCCGCTCTGATCGAGGCCGATGCGCTGCCGATCCACGGCTGGCACAACGCGGCCAACGCGCTCGCCGCGGCGGCGCTCGCGCGCACGGCGGCAGCTGGCCACGGGGCGATCAGCGAGGGACTGCGCAGCTTCAAGGGCCTGGCGCACCGCCTGC
>JBOIFB010000106.1:0-9202 GCA_050741415.1 Burkholderiales bacterium
GTGCCGGCCATGAGCTGATGCATCGCCTCGGGCTCGTGGCCTTCGACGAAATGCGGCGTCCAGCCGTAGCCGCGCAGCAGCTGCTCGAGCTCTTCGCGCTCGATGCGGGCGAGGATCGTCGGGTTGGAGATCTTGTAGCCGTTCAGATGCAGGATCGGCAGCACCGCGCCGTCGGTGACCGGATTGAGGAACTTGTTGGAATGCCAGGCCGTGGCGAGCGGTCCGGTCTCGGCCTCGCCGTCGCCGACCACGCAGGCGACGATCAGCTCCGGATTGTCGAATACGGCGCCGAAGGAGTGGCTGAGCGAATAGCCCAGCTCGCCGCCCTCGTGGATCGAGCCCGGGCACTCGGGAGAGGCATGGCTGGGGATGCCGCCCGGAAACGAAAACTGGATGAACAGCCTGCGCAGCCCTGCCTCATCCTGGCTGACGTTCGAATAGACCTCGCTGTAGGTTCCCTCGAGGTAGGTATTGCCCACTACCGCCGGGCCGCCGTGCCCGGGCCCCGAGACGTAGATCATGTCGAGGTCGTACTTCTTGATCGCGCGGTTCAGGTGAGCGTAGATGAAGTTCTGCCCCGGGGTCGTGCCCCAGTGGCCGAGCAGCATGTGCTTGACGTCGGTCAGCGCGAGCGGCCGCTTCAGCAGCGGGTTGTCGTAGAGATAGATCTGCCCGACCGACAGATAGTTGGCGGCGCGCCAATAAGCGTCGATCTTGCGCAGCAGCTCGGAAGAAAGGACTTTCGACTTCATGCTTGACTCCATGACCGGTCCGCGAGACCCGCTTGCACCGGCCGCAGCTTCAGGCCGATGGATCGTCCATGCCCGCTCAATCTTTCGCTGCCGGCTTGGGGTTGTGCCAGCGGCCGTTCGGGGCGATCAGCGCGTCGGCTTGCTTGGGTCCCCAGCTGCCGCGCCGGTAGGGCACGGCGCGAGGGTGCTTGCTCAGCACCGGGTCGACCACCGCCCAGGCGGCCTCGACTGCGTCCTCGCGGGTAAACAGCGAGCCGTTGCCGGCCATCGCGTCGCTCAACAGCCGTTCGTAAGGCGCCTCCTCGCCCGGCTGCTCATCGAGCAGGTAGAGCTCGCGCTGGTCGCCGATGAACTCCTTGCCCGCGCGCTTGACCCGGGCTGCGAGCGCGACCGCGGAACTGGGCGAAAGACGGAAGCGCAGATAGTTGCCCGGTCCGCCCGGCGGAGCCGAGTCGGCGAACAGCCGCTGCGGCGGCGGCTTGAGCTGCACGATGACCTCGGCCGCGGTGGCGGCCAGGCACTTGCCGGAGCGCAGAAACCACGGCACGCCCTCCCAGCGCCACGAGTCGATCCACAGCCGCAGCGCGCAGAAGGTCTCGACGTCGGAATCCCCTGCCACACCGCGCTCCTTGCGGTAGCCGGCGTACTGGCCGCGTACAAGGTCGCGCGGTTTCAGCGGGCGCATGGCCTGGAACACGTCGGCGGTCTCGCCGTGGACCGCAGCGAATCCCCGGTAGGTCGGCGGCTCCATCGCCAGCAGCGCGACGATCTGGAACAGGTGATTCTGGATCACGTCGCGCAGGCAACCGGCAGTCTCGTAAAACCCGCCGCGACCCGCAACTCCGAAATTCTCCGACAGAGTGATCTGGACGCTCGAGACGTAGTTGCGGTTCCAGATCGGTTCCAGAAAGGAATTGGCGAAGCGGAAATACAGGATGTTCATGATCGCCTCCTTCGCCAGGAAGTGATCGATGCGGAAGATCGACTCTTGCGGAAACACCGAGCGCGCCACGCGATTGAGCTCCCGCGCCGAGGCCAGGTCGCGCCCGAACGGCTTTTCGACGATCACTCGTGCCTGCTCGGCCAGGCCGGCGGCGCCGAGCCCCTTGATGACGGTCGCAAACAGCGCCGGCGGAATGGCGAGGTAGTGCGCCGGGCGCCGCGCGTGCCCCAGCGCCTTCTTGAGCGCCTGGAAGGTGCCCGGGTCGTTGTAGTCGCCGTCGACGTAGCGCAGCAGGGACAGCAGATGACGCAGCGCGCTCCGGTCGTCGATCCCGCCGGCCTTCATGATGCTGTCGGTGGCGCGCTTTCGCAGCTGGGCCAGACTCCATTTCGAGGACGCGACGCCCACCACCGGAGTCTTGAGAGTGCCGCGCTTCGCCATTGCGTAAAGCGCCGGAAAGATCATCTTGTGCGCGAGATCGCCCGTGACGCCGAACAGCACCAGCGAATCCGAGCGATGCGTTGCGGTTTCGGTCTTGCTCATTGCGGGATGACTCCTCCTTGCCTGTCGCCCGCCGGACAGCCTAGTGCCCGGATTCATCCTCCGGCTGGCGCGAAATCAGCGAGATGATGCTCTCGAGGCTGGGTCCGTCGTCGCCGATCGTGGTGTGGACCACCCGGCACTCGGTGATCTCGCAGTGCGGGTAGACCTGGTTGAGCTTGCGCTCGGCCTCGGCCTGGTCGCGCGCCTGCACCACCAGGTTCTCCACCGGCGTGCCGCTGCGGGTGCGGATGCTGAATCCGTACTTGAACATCGACGCCGGCGCGCTCATGGAGTCCATTCTAGCCCTGCCGCGCGCCGACCAGCCGCCTCAGGTCGCCGGCAATCGCCTTTTCGCCGCTGTCGGGCAGAATCAGCAGCCGCGCGTCGCCCTCGGCGTCGAACACGAACACCGCGCTGCTGTGGGTCACGACGTAGTCGCCGTTCGCGTCGGGCTCGCCGTAGCTGTAGCTGATGCGGTAGCGCTTGGCGAGCTCGCGCAGCTCGCTTGCGCTGCCGCGCAGGCCGGTGATGCGCGGACCGAAGGCGTGCACGTAGCTGTGCAGCGTATCGAGCGTATCGCGCTTCGGATCGACCGTCACGAACAGCACCCGCACGCTCTGTCCCGCCGGACCCATGTCCTTGAGCGCCGCAGACAGCTTGGCCAGCGTAGTCGGGCAAACGTCCGGGCAGTTGGTGTAGCCGAAGAACAGCAGCACCGTCTGACCGCGGAAGTCGGCGGCGCTGACCTTCTGTCCCGAGTCGTCGGTAAGGCGGAACGCGAGGTCCGGCACTACGCCCTTGATGTCCTTCAGTTGCCACGGCCCGCCGCCGCCGCAGGCCGCGAGCAGCAGCGCGAGCGCCGCCAGCCATTTGCGCCGAGCCGGGCTCATTTGCTGCGCATCCAGTGGGACATCACCACCAGGGTGCCGATCGCGTGCATCATCGCGGCCGGGATCCAGGTGATCAGGCCGCCGAGCTGCTGGTCCTCGAGCGGATCGATCGCCCACGCGCGCCCGCATATGCCGTAGACGTTGAACAGGTCGTGGGTGGCGAGCGCGATGTGCGCTCCGATCAGGATCTGCGGCAGCGACGCCACGAGTATCACGCCGATGCGCAGCCCGAGACCGAGCAGCGCGCCCTGCTCCTTGGAGCGCGGGTCGAGCATCAGGAACCAGAACAGCAGCCCGTCGAGCAGCATGCTCCAGTTCATGATGTGGTAGAGCGGCCCGCTCAACATGGCGTAGAAGTGGATCTCCGGCGTCAGCCAGAGGTAGATCAGGCCGACGAACAGGACCGGCGCGACGAACCAGTTCTGCAGCAGTCGGTACGCGCCCTGCGCGAGCGGATGGCGCCATGCGGGCGTAAGCACGCGTTCGTGCAGCCGCACCGGCAGCCCGCGCGCGATCACCGTCTGCGGCTGCGAGAGCGCGATCAGGAACGGGCCGGCGTGATGCAGCACCAGGTGCTGCAATCGATGGATGTAGAACATGTGCTGCGAAAGGTAGTCGAAATGAGTCTGCATCACGAAATACAGCAGCGCCAGGCCGCTAAAAAAACCGATCCGGCGCGCAATCCCAACCTCCTGCCCCGGCGGCGCCCGCCGCGCACCGCGCACAAACGCAACCGCGGCGCCCAGCGTCAGGGCCGCGGCCAGCGGGGAAAATTCCCACGGCAACAGGAAAGCGAGCCAGCCGCTCACCGGCTCAGCGCGCGCCTGGCGACCGCACCAGGAATTCGACCTGCAGGCTCGAGCCGTCGGCGAAGCGCAGCGTGACCGGCAAGCGCCCGCCCGGCTCGAGCGGATGCCTGGGACGCATCAGCATCAGGTGGTAGCCGCCGGGCGCAAACTCGACGTTCCCGCCCGGCGCGACCGTCAGCTCGTGCACGGGCCGCATGGTGGACAGTCCGCCGCGTTCGATCGTGCGATGGATCATGACCATGCCGAAATCCGCGCATTCGGCGCCGACCAGGCTCAAAGGCTTGTCGCCGCGGTTCGTCAGCTTGAAATAGCCGGCCGAGGGCGAACCGCCCGGGATGTAGCGCAGCCAGGCGTCGGACACTGCCGCCCCGCCGCTGGCAGCGGCCGGCAGGCAATAGGCGCACAACAAGGCGCAGAGAATTCTCTTGATCATGGCGTCATGCCGCGTTACGCACCGGCGTGCGGAACAGCGCTTCCATCTCGCGCCGGAACTTCACCGCGCTCGCGCTCGCGTCGACCGCGACGTCGTTCCATTTCACCGCCTTGCCGGCAGCGACCGGCCGGAGCAGCTTCCAGCCGTGCGCGAGACCGAGCGGCAGGCAACCCTGGGCGAGCGAGTCGGCGGCGGACATCAGCCTGCCGACCACCGTGTAGCCGCCTTCGCCGTCGAGCAGCTCGCCCGGCCTCAGGTCGCGCTTCGCGGTCGCGACCGCGTCGGCGCGCCAGCCCGTCGCGCAGCCGGTCGGCTCGCCGCGCAGACCCACCGAAGCGACCGAAATGCCGACTTCGAGGCCGATCAGGTGCCAGCGCTTGTACATGCAGGCGTAGCGCCCGGACGGATCGGTCCGGACGCCGTACTCGGTGAAGCAGCGCCGCACGTACTCGGTTTCGCCTTCGAACACCACCCACACGCCGAAGCGGATGTCGTAAGGAATGACGCGGCCGTCGCGCTCGAGCGACGAAATCACCTCGACCTGCCCTTTGTGATGCAGTTGCCCGCCTTCCTCCTTCGGCCGCATGACGGACGGGATGTCGTCTACCGCCGCCGGCGGGTAGGCAAGGCCGGTCGGCGCGGGCGTCAGCCCGGTTGCGTTGCACACCGCGCTGGTCTCGATCGCCGGCTTCGAGCCGTCGAGGAAGGAATTGAACATCTTGGGATTGAGCCCGCCCAGCTTCGCCTGCTCCGGGGTGAGGCCGTAGTAGCCCCATACCGTCTCGGGCGTCGATTGCGCGAAGTGCGGCAGCCACTTGTGTCCCCGCCCGGCGGCGACCACGCTGAACCCGGCGGCGCGCGCCCAATCCACCAGGTCGCAAATAAGCGCCGGCTGGTCGCCGTAGGCCAGACTGTAGACCACGCCTGCGTCGGCGGCCTTCTTGGCCAGCAGAGGCCCGCAATAGGCGTCCGCCTCGACCGTCACCATCACCACGTGCTTGCCGTGGGCGAATGCGGCGAGCGCGTGCTCGACCGCCGCCATCGGGTTGCCGGTCGCCTCGACCACGATGTCGATCGCCGGATGCGACACGAGCGCCTGCCAGTCGTCCGAGACGTGCGTGCGGCCGTCCTTCAAGGCGGAATCGATGGAGGACGAGGTGTAGCGTTCCGCGTTCCAGCCTACCCGCTCCAGATTCCGTTTCGCGCTATCGGGGGCGAGATCGGCGATCCCCGCCAGATGTACGCCGGGAGTATTGGGCACCTGGGCGAGGTACATGGCCGCGAACTTGCCTGCGCCGATCACTCCGATGCGCAACGGGTTGTCGCATCGCTGCTGCAGCTTCGAATAGAGATTCATCTTGATTTGATGGGTCAGGCCGCCTTCAAGTTCCCCACCAGTTCCTCTGCAGGCGTACCGTCTACCCACGGCAGCGGCACGTCGTAGTTCTTCAGCAGACAGTCGTCAGGCAGACACTCGATCGGCGCGAAATCGCGCTGCGCGATGTAGCCCGGGCGCTTGAAGCGGCGGATGTGGTTCGACACCGCGCACAGCGACAGGTACACGCTGACTCGGTTCCAGGGCGACAGGTTCGAGGTCGAGGCGTGCACCAGGCAGGAATGGAACATGATCATCGACCCCGCCGCGCCCTTGGGAGCGACGATTCCTCCGCGCCCCACCAGCTTGGAGATCGTGTCGTGATCGATGGTCCACAGCGGGTAGCTGGTCGTGGTGACGTCGTGCGCGGCATCGATCACGCCGAGCTTGTGGCTGCCTGGGATGAACATCAGCGGGCCGTTGAACTCGTTTACTTCGTCGAGGAAGATCGCCACGTTCATGGCGCGCGCCTCGGGCATCAGGTCGTCGTTCTTCCAGGTGCCGTAGTCCTGGTGCCACTGCCAGACGTCGCCGTCGAAGGCCATCTTGCCGTTGATCTTGAATTGGTGCATGTACAGCTTCTCGCCGATCACCTGCTCGACCGGCCCGATCATGCGCGGATGGTGCGCCAGGCGCGCGAAAGGCGCGCTGTACATGTGCGCAGCGAAGTTGGTCCGCACCGCGTCGCCGGTTTTCTCGCGCACGTTCTCCGGCCGGCGCTGGGCGTAGAGCGCCGGCACCTCGTCGGCGAGGGCGCCTATTTCCTGCCGGGAAAAGAGTCCCGCAAAGAAAAGATAGCCGTCCCGGTCGAACTGCTCGAGCTGGGCCTGGGTCAGATTCATTTCTGCTCCTCCACGACTTGGAAGAATACTTCATCCTGCTTCACCATCCCCAGCTCGTAGCGCGCGCGCTCCTCGATCGCGTCGGTGCCATGCTTCAGGTCGGTGACCTCCGCGGCGAGCGCGGCGTTGCGCAGCTCGAGCTGGCCGTTTTTCGCCCGCTGCGCCGCAAGCTTGGCCTCGGCCTCCCAGGCGTGCAGCCAACCGCCCTTGCCGAGCCAGAGCGGATACTGGATCAGGACGATCAGGGCGGCAAGGACGCCAGCCAGGAGCCTCACGTCACCTCAGCTGATAGAAAGCTTCGCGCCCGGGGTAGCCGACCGAATCGCCCAGATCTTCCTCGATGCGCAGCAGCTGGTTGTATTTCCCCACCCGCTCCGAGCGCGACAGCGATCCGGTCTTGATCTGCAATGCGTTGCAGCCGACCGCGATGTCGGCGATGGTGGTGTCCTCGGTCTCGCCCGAGCGGTGCGAGATGACCGAGGTGTAGCCCGAGCGCTTGGCGAGCTCGATCGCGGCGAAGGTCTCGCTCAGGGTGCCGATCTGGTTGACCTTGATCAGAACCGAATTCGCGACGCCCTGGCGGATGCCCTGCTGGATGATGCGCGTGTTGGTGACGAAGATGTCGTCGCCCACCAGCTGAACCTTGCGCCCGAGCCTCTCGGTGTGGAGCTTCCAGCCCTCCCAGTCGCTCTCGGCCATGCCGTCCTCGATCGACACGATCGGGTAGCGGGCGGCAAGGCTCTCGAGGTAGTCGCCGAACTCGGCCGCGCTCAGGCGCAGGTCCTCGGACTCGAGCTCGTAGACGCCGTCGCGGTAAAACTCGGATGCTGCGCAGTCGAGCGCGAGCACCACGTCCTGACCGGCGCCGTAGCCCGCCTTGTCGATCGCGGCCAGGATCAGCTCGATCGCCGCCGCGTGGTTCGGCAGATCCGGCGCGAAACCTCCCTCGTCGCCCACCGCGGTCGACATGCCCTTGGCGTCGAGCAGCTTCTTGAGCGCCTGGAACACCTCCGAGCCGCAGCGCAGGGCTTCCCGGAACGACTGCGCGCCGACCGGCACGATCATGAATTCCTGGATGTCGAGGCGATTGTTGGCGTGCGCGCCGCCGTTGATCACGTTCATCTGCGGCACCGGCATCTGCATCGGGCCCGAGCCGCCGAAGTAGCGGTACAGCGGCAGGCCGGATTCCTCCGCCGCCGCGCGCGCGACCGCCATCGAGACCGCGAGCAGCGCGTTCGCGCCCAGGCGCTCCTTGTTGTCGGTGCCGTCGAGATCGATCAACGTCTGATCGATGAAGGACTGTTCCGAGGCGTCGAGACTCACGATCGCCTCCGAGATCTCGGTGTTGATGCTTTCCACCGCGCGCAGCACGCCCTTGCCGCCGTAGCGCTGCGGGTCGCCGTCGCGCAGCTCGAGCGCCTCGCGGCTGCCGGTCGAAGCGCCGGAGGGTACTGCGGCGCGCCCCATCACGCCCGATTCGAGCAACACGTCGGCCTCGACCGTGGGGTTGCCGCGCGAATCGAGGATCTCCCTCGCGACGACGTCGACTATCGAGCTCATGTGAGGCTCCCTTTCAATTTGTGTTCGGCAAAGCCGTTTCTCTTCACTGTGCGGTCGAGCTCGGCCAGCGTCTCGAGCAGCGGCTGCATCATATCCAGCGGCCAGGCATTCGGGCCATCCGAAGGCGCCTTGTCCGGGTCCGGGTGCGTTTCCATGAACAGGCCCGCCACGCCGCTCGCCACCGCGGCGCGCGCCAGCACCGGCACGAATTCGCGCTGGCCGCCCGAGGAAGTGCCCTGCCCGCCCGGCAGCTGCACCGAGTGCGTGGCGTCGAACACCACCGGGCAGCCGGTTTCGCGCATGATCGAAAGCGACCTCATGTCGGACACCAGGCTGCCGTAGCCGAAGGCGAAGCCGCGCTCGCAGACCATCACGTTGTCCGCGCCGCTCGCGTTTTTCGCCTTGTCCACCACGTTCTTCATCTCGTGCGGCGAGAGGAACTGCCCCTTCTTGATGTTCACCGGCCGCCCCGCCGAAGCCGCGGCACGGATAAAGTCGGTCTGGCGGCACAGAAAGGCCGGCGTCTGCAGTACGTCGACCGCCGCCGCGACCGGCGCGATCTCTTGCGTGGTGTGCACGTCGGTCAGCACCGGCAGGCCGAGCTGGCGCTTGACCTCTGACAGGATCTTGAGACCGGCATCGATGCCCAGCCCGCGAAACGACGCCCCCGATGTCCGGTTGGCCTTATCGTAGGACGACTTGAAGATCAGCGGCATGGCGAGCGCGGCGCAGATCTCCTTCAGGCGGCCGGCGGCGTCGATCTGGAACTGCAGCGACTCGACCACGCAGGGCCCCGCAATCAAGAACAGCGGCCGCTCGAGCCCGACTTCATGCCCGCAGAGATTCATGCCGCCACGACGGAAAGGGAACCGCCGGGCGACGAGCGTTTCGCGCGCAGGCGGTTCTTGAGCGCCGCCGCGACGAAGGATTTGAACAGGGGATGGCCGCTGCGCGGCGTCGACGTGAACTCGGGGTGGAACTGGCAGCCGACGAACCAGGGATGCGCGGGCAGCTCCATCATCTCCGGCAGCTCCTCGCTCGGGGTGCGCGACGAG